>CAZYZC010000020.1:0-12363 GCA_964650985.1 uncultured Planctomycetia bacterium
GTTCGCGGTGAGAGTATTATCCATGACAAAAGTCCTGCCGATACCACCTTTGGCATCGATACCCACGAGATGGCGAGGCTTGGTGCCCGTAAAGGCCGGATCGTAATGAATATCAAATCCGCTAAGCTCCGTGTCCTGCGTTATGGGGCCCACCACGTCGATGTATCCGTTGACTATCGATGTCGTGTTCGAAGCGATATCGCGGACTCCTGAGGCATCGTAACCGCCCAGAAGCCTGACGCCGTCCTTTAGGACTATCTGAGAGCCGCCCAGGTCGTACGTCCCGGCGCGCACCGCCACGACTCCGCCGCCGTTAGCGAAGACCTGATCGACCGCGGACTGGACAGAGGTATGGCTGGCTCCGCCGAACCCGACGAACGCGTACAACGTGCCGTTATTGGTAACGGTCGAGCCGTCACCGACAACAACGTTATATCCTGTCGAGTCGGAATACTCATATCTGTAACCGATGGCGCCGGAACTGTCGTTCGTGCCGAGGACCTCGGCGTCAACCCTTCCGTATCCCCTGCCGTAATAATTCTCGTTGGTAAAGTGGTAATAGACCCTGCCATAGCTATCCGCGGGACTTACGGACTTCGATTCCATAAAGCCGGTGGAGTTCGTGTAGTAGGTAAATGTTTCTCCCAGAGGCTGCGCCGGCTGCTGCACTGATGCCGCGGCGGGTAAGGGCTGCGGCTCTGGTTCAAAAACTGTGTTCGCGCTCCGTATGCCGAGCGTCGCGGCATAGGATGACGCGGCGGAAAGCACGATGGCTGCTATGGCGCTGAGAATGCCGGTTTTTCCGCGGCCGAGATTGATACCGGGTGAGTATCTAGGTTCCGGGAAAACGCCCTGTGCGGCGGCAACGGCCTGTTCCAGGCGGGGATACGGATAGTTCTTACTCTTTACGCGTTCAAGTTTCGGAACGAGCATCCGCAGCAGCCTGGCTATATCGTCATATTGCCTGTCCTTTGTCGACGTCACAAGCTGATCTATCAGCTCTTCTGTCGTAAAAGTTTCCCGGTGCAGGGAGGACCCCGCGTGTGCTTTGGCCTCTTTGATCAATACGGGCTCCATCTCATTCTGCGCTTGGTATGCCCCGGACAGGAATCGCTCGCCAAGGACCGTGAACTCGTGCTTCCTGACACGATCCATTACGCTGTAAAGCTTGCCGACGCCAACTGCGCCGCGCATATCAAGAACCGCTTTGGCAAAGAACTCGATATCGGAAAATACAGTCCGTTCGTCGGGGGTAATATCTTTTATAGCTGCTCCTGCGGCAGCTTTCTCATAAGCCGTGCCATGATTGCCTGTCAGGGCCTCAACGGCCGCACACACCGCGTAAAGGACCGTATCCGATGTGTCTGAGGCGGATTGCGCGCGGAATACATCCAGCCCTTCTTTATCGGCGGCACTGCGCAGAATTATATCCACATACGCGGGGACCAGATGCCTGAAGAGGTCCGATTCCGGATATAGCAATTTATACTTATTGTATGTGCTCCGGACCTTCTCCATTGTCTTGATAGCGGATTTTAGGTCGCCGGCTTCCGCAAACCGCCCGGCTTCACCGTTATATGAGGATATTCTGTCCTTTAATGAGGCATAAACCAGAACAACATCCTGAGTTTTCGCATGGATCCCGTCATCGGCAAATACCTTCTTCTCCAGGGCCGCGAGCATCGCCGGCGGGACATGGTGCGTCTTGCCCCTTTCGATATCATAGAGCACCTGCTCCTTGGCCCCCAGCGCATTAGCCGCATCCAACACGGTAAGTCCGAGGCATAACCGCATCTTCTTAAGCTTCTCGCGGTCAAGCGGCGTCCGGTTGAGCTCTTCCCTGAGCGAAGCGCCAAACCATATCAGATCCGGACTGACGCCGGATATGGCTGCCAGAATCATCACGTAAGAAGGCCTGATAGTATAGGACTTCTTGCCGCCCTCCATCTCGGCTATCGTGTGCTTGTCGATCTCGTATGCCTTCTTTTGACCAAGCTCCTTTTCAAGCTCCGCGAGCGTAAGGCCGAGATATTCACGCGCGGCTTCAAGGCGCTTCACTAGTTCCTTTTCGGCGAGCAGTATTCCGGAAAGACTCTTTCCGGTCCAGACCGGCCCGAACTCCGCGCCAGCTATGCGCGCAAGCCTTCTTACGAACGGGCGCGATGGGATCGTCCCGCCATGAACATAAGGATCCATGTGGCCCAGCTGGAATTTTTCATATACACCCTTGTCGGTAACTATTCCATTGTCAGCCTTTATTTTATCCAAAAGCCCGCGGACGCGGCGGCGGAGACTTACGGCCTCCTCCGGATCGCGGCGCGGCAGGATCCACAGATTGCCATCTTGAAGTTCTTCTTCGGAAGCCTTTCTCAGGAACCTGCCAGCCATCTCTTGCGCGCGGGCGAGCATGTTCGAGTCCTTAAGATCTTCGGGGGCACGATCAGCTTTATTCCTGGAACGCCTTAGATCCACCACCGCCGATATGAACATTAATAGTATGGGACTCGGGGCGGCGCCGGCCGTCATCGATTCTCGGGCCGCTTGATCTATAAAAAAGAATACAATGAGCGCGGCACAGGCGGATGCGGCAATCGACGTTATAGCCGCCAGTATCATCCCGAGCAAGGCGCGCGGACCCACGGTTATTTTTGGCGCCGGCGGACCGTTCTTAGACGATAAACGACTGCGCTTCTCCAGACTGCGCTTCTCCAATAGCGCCCGCACCGCCGGAAATTTTTCGACATCTATCCCGAGCCATCGCGCGCGCTTAAGAACGCTATCCCTGAAGAACAGAGCATGAAGCGTACAGAGGAGTATCTTAGTCTTTGAAGCCGGATGCGCCCCAAGCGCCTCGTATCTGTCCAATTCGCCCTGCGCAATAAGCTCGTCCCTGTTTTTATCGGCGTCTGCTTCCCTGTGGGGACCGAACAAGGCTGTATGAAGATTGCATAACCCGGGCAGGCGCCTGGTAAGGACGCCTTTGACATAGCTCTCCCCTCCCAGTATGCTTATGTCCTGCTCATTTTTCGGCCGCGGGCCTATTATCGCCATCTTCCCGGTAACGACAAGCCATAGCTGTGGAAACTCATCTATACCAAACCGGCGTAATACTTTACCGACGGCCGTCGCCTTGGCGGGGTTGTTGACCTCGCAGGTGCGCAATTTAACGACCTCTATTATTTCGCCGTTAAATCCGCGTCTTTTTTCCCTGAACAATACCGGCCCGCGCGAGGTAGCCTTTATGAGGATCCAGGCGACCGGATAAATGAGGGTACAGAAGAGCGCCAGACCCGCTAAAGCCAGGCATTTATCTCCTATCCTGTTTCTCGGCATATCGATCTTAATACCGGCGTCCGGCGAGGCGTAGGGTAGATCGTGCTTCTTCCTGCCGTAATCCAGTCCGCCGGACCACCCGTGCCCGCCGAGCACGAGCGCATCCTCGCGCGCTTGCCATATATCCGAAATTACGTACAATAGCCTTTCCTCGAGCGGACGGTGAAATTTCCACCCCTTGATCTTCCTTGAAATCTTGCGCAATTCGGCAAGGTCCGGCGCGGAATTGATATCACGGATGATCGATGCGATGAATTCGGCGTCTTTTACCAAAGGCGCCAGCGTCTTCTCTTCGGGGTGCTTCTCTGCCAGTTTTCCGGCTCTCGTTGCCCATTCGGCGGCGCTATCGCCGTCACCTGTAACGGCCTTCAGCAATGAGGCCATAAGGGCGGATACGGTATCGTCCGTATCGGATGCGGCGCGTTTTTCGAACAAGTCCAGTACTTCGGCCGGCGGCGCGCCGGCCTTTATCGCGTTAAGGGAAAGATGAATATATGTTCTGATAATAAACGGAGCTTCCTGCTCGACGCACGGAACCGACCGGTGCGTCAGATACAATTTGCGGGCCTTGTCGGTAACATTCCTGGCGCGCGCGATGTTGCCCGAATCGGCAAGATACAGCTCCTTTGCGAGCTTGCCATAACCCGATATGATATACCTCGCCTCCTCTATAAATTCGGGAGAGGGCGCAGCCGCAAGGACAGCGGAAGCCTTATCAAGATTATCTTCGGCCTGAACGAATTTGCCGTCATCGATATTCCTGTCGGCCCGTGTTATGATGCGGATCAGGTCTCGCAATCGCTGTTCATCTCGCAATCGCTGTTCATCGGATTCGGCCGCAGGTTCGATGAAGCCGCGGCGTCTGCCGGTTCTAATTTTATATAATTCTGACATCGTGGCCAGCGCGCGCCGCAAAAAGCCGGATCTCCCTTCCATCGCCGTAGAATCGAATATATCTCCAAGCATCTTACTAAGATACCCGGCCAGTTTGGAATCTTCGGAGTCGATGATGAAACGCATCGTATTCGGAACGGTCTGTGACAGCCGCATCCAGGCAAATGAATCCTTACCATCCTTATCGTAAAGGACCAGTTTCCATCCGAACTCTCCCGAAGGCATGTCTTTACCGGGCTTACCAGTATCGTTAATCACACATCCTTTACCCTTGGTATACTGGATCTTGTATTTCGAGAAACGCTCACGCAGGTCCGGCCGGTATTTATCCCTGAATATCTTTTCTGCGGCTGTTCCGAGTACTTTCATCGGAGGTATGTCGAGCGTCTCTTTCTTAAAATTAATAGTGGTTCTTTGAGGCAGGCCGTCTCGCAGACCTTCGAGCCCTTCACCGAAAGTGTCCTCCGGAAAAGTACGCGGCCAGCCGCGGCGCAGTTCCGGATAAAGCAAGGCCATGGTAAGCGACATCGCGTTTAAGACCCCGTCTCTGCACGGAGCCTCGCCGAATATCGTTCCGCCGCCGGCGCCCTCAACACCCAGGGCAACCGCATAACCCCTGTCAGCGTATTCTTTCATGGCAGATATGACGTTGGTCTCGCCGGTTGCGCATTCGAACCCTTCAGCACCCATGCGTAGTGCAACATCCCGCGTTATGAGCGAAGTCTGATCGCTGTAGACCACCGCCGCCTTTTTGCCTTTCAGTTCACCGGTGTATCCCAGCCATGACAGTTTTACGGCGGTATTGAAAGCTGCCTGTTCCTGAGGTTTAAGTTTCCCGGCGCCCTCACGCGTTACTAGGCGTATTATGGGTAATCCTCTGTCAGCATCGCAGTCAAATACTATGGCGAATGCCGCGCCGCTTCTTAAGATCTCGTCTATCGCGTCCTGCGCGGCCGGCCTGCCGTTGTCCGCGCCGTCAGGGTTCATAGTATGATGAACCTTGTCAGCGTTTATCTCTATACAGTCGAACCCAAGCCTCTTCAGGATCTCCGCGTAGAACCCGACGGCCGCGCCGCCGTTCGGATCGAGAACAACCTTTATTTTCTCCCGCGCCATCCTTTCACGAAATTCAGTGAATCTTGCCGAATCGTCAAGTCCCCAGGACCGCTTTAGGAAATCTACATATGAAGATACCGCCGCCTCTATGGTATCCGGGTTCGGGACAACCGCGCTAATATCGCTTTCGCTTATTCCAAATATGCCAAATACGGCGGGTTCGTTGCCTATTTTTAAATCTTTTATCGATCTTCCGAAACTTTCGATCAGCGCGCCGGACTCTCCCGCGTCAAGAAGCGCGCCGGGCCTGTTCGCGGAAACGGCGCCGTTTAAATATTCATAGCCGTTATACCTGCTCGGGTTATGTGATGCTGTAAGCATCACTCCTCCATCCGCGGCAAACTCTTTTATCGCATTGAATAGCACGGGCTTCGGCATTACACCGAGATCTATGAGCTGAAGCTTTATATATTTCTTTCGCGCATACGCCAAAAATCCGCGAACTTGCGCGTCTCGCAGGGCTTTACCGGTAGATCTGGTATCCCTTCCTATAATCAATTTAAAACTCGCCTTCCCGGTCAGCCTGTGGATACGGGCTATATACCGGTACGCATATAGAGAAGTTATGAAGCCCTGCGCGGCGCTTATGCTATTCCCTATCCCGAATACTCCTCGTATACCGGAGAACGACTGTATAAGATTTTCACGGGCAAGACATGTGTCAATATCCTTCACGGTTATCTCGTTAGCGGCCAGGACTTCACGCGTTTTAAAGAAGGTCCTTATGCGCGTGCCGCACAAAAATATTATCGCGCCTGCTAGAGCGGCGATAATTCCGGCCATATTAAGGGCGGCAGTCCATTCGGACACGGCACCGACATTCGCAAGCCCAAGGCCGACCGCTATAAGTACCGCCCCGGCGCCGTCACATTTGAATTCATAGGCCCTATCCCTTGCCGCGGCCGGGACGGCCGGTTTTGTTTCAACCGCCATTTTGGACCTTAATCCTCTCATAATACTTTCGTGCAAAGCCGGCTCGGCAGGCAGATTTCCTTCCATGCTTTCCGTTATATTTCCTAGCGCAAAGATAACATCATTCCTGTCGCCGTGGTCATCGGTGCCGAGTGTCTTTATCAATCCGTATTCACCGGCGAGGCGCTCTAACTCTTCCGCATCCCGGGCTGTATTCAGCGTATGATATGCCTCGATACCGTCTAATTTTGTCTTATATTTTTCGACCAGCGCCCGAACCTGCGCGATATCTTTAAACATCCCCTTTTCCTTCGGGTGCGCCAGGACTAAAGTGAATCCCGCCTCTTTGAGTAATGGGATTATCTCTTGCGCGTTCATGCCGTCATGATCGGCCTCGTCTTTCACAAGGTCCTGCGGAAAATATTTTTTCGCGGCTTCGCGGAAATCCTCCACTCCGAGCCTCTCACGGCCGTATTTCATAAAGAGCGCTTTCCCCAGGAAATACCTGTGCGGCTGGTCGGGAGAAATACGCGCCAACTCTTCTTTGGTTACAATAAGGCCGTCTTTCTCATGTAGTTCGTTAAACCTGGCGCGCATCGCCTCAAGCTTCACGGCTTTTGTCCCGACGTATTGCGCGATATTATTTGCAAGCGGCAGGGCGTTTATCAAACCGAGTCTTTTCGCAAGGTCTTCAGGGTCTTTATAGGGCAGGTACGCTATAAGATGGAAATTCTTTATTCCTGTTTCGTCGTCGTATAGGTCGATCTCCGCTCCGGCTATAACATCTATTCCCAGGATATGACCCGCCGTAACCGCTTCGTAGAGACCCTCAAAGGTATTGTGGTCAACGATGCCTACGGCTTTCATGCCCTCCTGGTACGCCCTGAATATCACTTCCGACGGCGTCAGTGTTCCGTCGGAGCGGTATGTGTGCAAGTGCAGGTCTATCCTTCCCTCATACCTGTTCAATTTCTCGAGGGCGCCCTCGTTTTGTTTCAGGAAGCGCACCTTCTCGAGCCTCGCTTCGGGATCAAGGCTTTTGTCCGCGATTACGCGCCTTGCGGAAGCGACGTGTATCCTTTTAAATGTCTCGAGCGCTTCTGCTGCTCTTTCGACCGATTCCTTTTCCTTTAAACCCGTAAGGAGGTCTCTTATCGTATCTTCCGCGCTGAGTACCTCGATCTGTTTTTCAAAACCTATGTCTCCTCCCGCAAAAGCCGCTGCGGCCAATTTCGCCAATCCGTAGGCACAGGCCGAGCGAACCTCTTCGGGTTGGTTTAAGTCTTCTGTAATTCCCTTCATCGGCCCCGCCGCTTCGGGAACCCCTATCCAACCAAGCGCCTCGGCGGTTTTCTTCCTTAACGCCGGACGATGCATTTTATTCTTAAGAACCGCGATGAGCTCAAGGACGGCCTCTTTGGAACCCATTATACCTAAGCTCCTCGCCGCTTCGATCTGGTTTTCCCCCGCAAGCTGCGGCAGCAAAAATTTCGATATAATATTTTTAAAAGCGGCGGGCGCCTCTTCGTTTCTTTCGATATTTGGTCCGGCGAGGGCAAGCAATCTCTTTCTTAATACCTCCCTTTCGCGCAGGAACGTCTTGTGATTTTCCAGCGCGTAAAGGAACGCTCCATACCTATCGCTATTAACGTCGTCGAGTTTTTCCCTCTTATAGGCAAGTATGCCTAAATATGCGAGAAGAAATGTCGCCTCTATCACGTCCAAAAGCGCTTCTATTTCCCGTTCATCCAATTTTAAGGACGCTTGTTCCTGATAGCCTCTTAAAAATCCTATTATACTGTCCGGGTCATAAATGCGGCCGCGTACCGGATGGGTCATTACCGGATTTTTAAACTCTTCGAGCCGGGGAGACCACCTGGATTTACTGAAATCGGCTATTCCCGCCACCTGCCCGTCCGGGCTAAACCAGACATTCTTAAGACTAAGATCACTGTGGCAGATCTCCCAGGGAAGAGTCCTGTAAAAAGCGCCTATAAATCTTACCTCGATATTCTCTATTCTTTTTTGTATGAAGTCACGGTTCCGAAGCATGAGTTTCTGGCCGCGCGTCAGGTCCTGGGGCTTGAGCCCCTTTGTCTCCCCGATAACTTTTATATATTCCGCTTTCAGATCCTCCCACTGCTCTGTCATGAGATCGGAGGCCAGGAATTCATACTTCATCGCCTCTTCCAGCTTTGCGGTAAATCCCTTTTCACGCAGTATGTTATGAAGCCTTGCCGCCGCGGATCCAAGCGCCTCAAAATGTCTCTCGCCGGCTTCTTCCCTGGAAACCTGAGAAGACCCTCCGGGAAGCTCGATCGCCTCTTCCAGAGCCCAGTAAAACTTTCCCCTCTTTACAAAATATGCCCCTAATATGTCGGGCACGAGCGCCGGAACTTTTATACCGGTCTCGGATTCGCAATTTTTAAGGAACAGTGAAAGCTCTGTTACAAATTTCGCGCCCTGCAGGCTCGTGGAAACAGGCTTAAGGTAATAGACCTTCCCGTCAGGCGAAGTTATCCTGACCGGAGACGCCTCCCTGTAGCCTTTCATAACCTCATATTCTCCCCGGATCTGCCAGATCGTCCTTACCATCCCAAGCGCTTCGGCCGGGTCGAGACCCTGGAATGTAGCTCTCACCAAGAGGCTTTCAAGGCCATGTTCGTAATTTTTATCCACATTTGGCCGCGGACGCCGGCGAACGTCATCGTATATGCCGTTCTTATATCTCTTCCTCTGCTCAAAAAGCTGTTTGAGCATGCCCAGCGCGTCGCGCCAGGTAAAATTGCTTCCTTCGGGCGTATCCTGCCAGGCTATCCCCCTTTCACTGATACTATATCCCGCCAATTGCGTAAGCATAATCAGCTCCGTGTCGAACGCCGCGCCGCGCTCCACCGCATAAGGGAGGATATTCAAGACGACTTCTCTCTTGAAACATTTGAACGCCGCCTGGGAATCTTTTATACTGAGCATCTGGGGAAGGAATACCCTCACAATAATATGGTAAACGAGCGAGCGCACCCACCGGAACTTTGAACCCGTGATGGAGGACTCGCCGTGTTCGCGGGAACCGATCGAAAGTCCGATATGCTCCCTCTTTCCTTCCATTACGGACCTTAGGAGGATACCGGCCTGGCCAAGGTGAAACGAGAGATCCGTATCTGTGTAGAAAATATAATCACATCCGGCCCTGGCCGCCTCATACATCCCATAATTGATAGAGCCGCCTTTTTTCGTATCCTTTCTTACATTCCTGATCCCGGATATTACTGGATTCCTCCGCCCCTCGGGTTTCGCGAGGTTTTCATTCACGGCTTTCTGGAGCGGGATTATTTTTACTTTCTGCCTGATCTCTTCCGGATATTCTTTCATTATCTCTTCGGCGTATCTGCCGCAGGGCATAAGCTCCCCCTCCGGCGTTCCGTCATCTACGAGAACGATCTCCCAATCGACTTTTGTCCCCCCGAAAAGCTCTTCAAGCTGGGCGATCTTTATCCTAAGATAATCCAGTCCAAGTTTGTGTTCGGACGGCCGCATGAGCCTTTCCTTCTTATATATGGAGATCACGAATCCGGCCCTGACGGGCTCTTTTATCTCCTCAACATAAGAGCGCGATATTGCTATCTTTTCCTTCAGGGCTTTCTCAAAAATATTATTCTTCTTTTCTTCCGGTTGAAGCGAAGCTTGGCGGGGATGCGAAACGTCTTTGACTATGCCGGGAGAGCCTGCGGCCGGGACGGCAGCGAGCGCGGGCGGCCTGGGTTTAAGCCCTTTCAATTTCGGAGGAAGTGGTGTAGGCATATCAGGCTGTGGATGCGGCGATTCAGCCCCCTCGGCAGTGCCCGGTATTGGATGCTTCCGCTCTCCCGGCTTTTCCGCGAAGACCTGACCGTTGGAATAGACTATTACGTCGAAAAGGAATCTTTCGCCGTTTCTGAGGAATGCGATGCAGGGAATGACCTGTCTTGTATATTCTAAGCCGTCAACGAAATATGGCTCACTATAAACCCGCTTATTGTCGCTCTCATCCAGCATTACCTGAAATCCGTCTGAATCAGCCGGAGGAGAGAACTTTAATCCGCATTTGCTTATATCAGGCCTTAAGGAAATGACATACTTGACCTCCGCAGCAACACGAAATTCTATAGTGTCTAGAGAGGATCGGGGTTGAAGCGCGCTTGCGGGAGGATTTCCTATATCCGGATTGGCCCAGACTATATCCTGTAAAATAAAGGCCGCTATGATAAATACGGCTATAGGTTTAAGTACACATGAGTTTATCTTCATATATCCTATCTTAGTAGATACAATACATAACATAAAGAATCGAAACAACCTTGGTAATATCTTAACATACACAAGAAGTATGTCAACCTAGATATCTAACTTTTTTATACTTAAACTTTTACGCTATTATCTTCAGGAAGGCGTTTACTATAGTGGGATTAAATTGCGTACCGGAACAACTTTTCAGCTCTGCGATAGCTTTTTCTTTCGACATGGTATTTCTGTACGCCCTCGGCGAGGTCATGGCGTCATAGGCGTCCGCGACGGATATTATCTGAGCCAGGAGATGTATATCGTCCCCTTTCAGTCCATCAGGGTAGCCGGTGCCGTCATAGCGTTCGTGGTGGTTCCTCACTATCGACACCACCTCTTCGTCGAGGAGCGCGGGCTTTAATATCTCCCCGCCCAGAGAGGGATGTTCTTTTATTGCGGCCCATTCCTCCCCGGTAAGCTTCTCTTTTTTATTCAATATGTTTTCGCTGATGGCGAGCTTGCCTATGTCGTGTATATGAGCCGCCTTCTTCAGAAGCTCGAGCTTCTCCGTGGAAAACCCCAGGGCCGAGCCTATATCGAAGGAATAATCCATGACCCGTTCGGAGTGGCCGCTGGTATATTTATCTTTGGCTTCAAGTATGCGTATGAGCGACTGGACCACGCGGTAAAAATAGTCGTGCAGCTTTGTCCTGTACTCGAAGAGGCTATGCGCCATGCTGTTAAAGGACCTGCCCAGCCGGGCCATCTCGTCGTTTCCTTTTATATCGACGTTATAATCCAGGTCCTGGGCCGCTATGTGCCGGGTGCCTTCCGACAGTTTTTTTATCGGATCTGTTATACGGCCGGATATTACCAGGCCTATGATGATGGATATGAACAGGCCCACCAATAATACCAGGGCCGTATACAGGTATATCCTCTTCTTAAGACTATAGACGTCCTGGGCGGGCATATCGACTCCCAGCACGTAAACGGCATCCCCTTTCGCATTCCGGATCGGCGCGTATCCGGACAGAAATACGCCCCACTCGTCGAAAGTAAAAGACTTATCGGCCGAAGGAGCGTAAAGGGCTCTCAAAATACCGGGGCAGCGCCTGACATCATAGGTATCGCCCGGATAGGACGTAAATTTTCCTTCTATATCTTTTCCCGAAGGGTCCGGATCCACTACGAACCGCCATATCCACCTCTTTTCGGTCTTCTCCATGATGTATATGTACTTTATCATGGGGTTGGCGTCTTTAACTTTTCGCAGGATAGCGGAGACTTCTTCAAAGCTGGGTGTATCTACTCCGGCGCGGTTGAGAGGAATATCCTTTAGGGTGTCGGCTTTCACCATCAGGGCCGCCGTCTGCGCGATCGTCATCAGCTTTTCACGGAGCTGCTCGACCTGCGTATGAACCGTAATATTATAGACGGCCAGATTATTCAGGCCCAACACGAAGAAGAGTGACAACAGGAGAGCGAGCGTCACCCTCACCCTGAAACTGCCGAACAAGGAAAATATTTTATTCATATTTTTAATTTTACACTATACGCGGCCGAAAAAGCAAGAAAAAGGATCCGGTTCGCTTATAAACCTTACTCGTACCGCAGCGCTTCGATCGGATCGAGCTTTGAAGCCTGACGGGCGGGCCATAGTCCGAAGACCACGCCCACTATCACGGAGAATGTCGTGGCGAGCACGATCGAAAAGAGAGATACTTTTATCGTCCATCCGGCCACGACGGCAAGGAGAAACGCTATGCCGGAACCTACAAGGATACCTATAGCTCCTCCCGTGAAGGTCATGACTATGGATTCTATAAGAAATTGCAGCATGATATC
>CAZYZC010000021.1:0-11955 GCA_964650985.1 uncultured Planctomycetia bacterium
TGCCTCATAAAGGACTTCTGGGCAGTCTGAGACTTTGCCGTATTTCGCAAGCCTGGCCCAAAGATCCAGGTCCTGGGCGAAATAAAATTCGCTTCTGTATCCGCCGGAATTTTTATAAAGTTCCCTCGGAAAGAACGCTGTCCCGTGCCAGGATATGCCTCTCAGAGCTAATTTGTCATCGGGTTTAGAGGAGGACGAAAAAACAAATTCCCCTGCCGGCCCGAAAAAATTTACAGAGCAAGACACAAGGGCTATCCCTTTATCGGCATTGATACGCTCAAGCTGTTTTGCCAGCCGCTCCGGCATGGAAATATCGCCGCAATCCTGCCGGGCAATGTATTTGCCTTGCACCATTTTACAGCCTGCGATCAAGGCTCTCGTCAGTCCCTGGTTTTCCTGTTCAATAATTTTTACCCTCGGGTCCTTCTTCGCGTATTCCTGAAGGATCTCGCCGGTATTATCTGTCGAGCCGTCATTAACGATAATAAACTCAAAATCCTTAAATGTCTGGCTCAGGATACTGTTAATAGTATCACGGAGGTATTTTTCTCCGTTATAAACACCCATTACTACTGAAACGCTTGGTTTTAAATTCATTTGCTTGAGTCGCTCTTTTTAATCAAAAAACATATGCTAGCTGCCCTGTACAATTCATCGAGTTTCTTTTTACGGTCAGATAATCCCATTTTTCTCGGGGCTAAAAACGGAAGCTTTGTGTTTATAAAATTTATCGCTTCAAGAAGATACTTAATTATTCTTGGATATTTACCCATAACCGCTAAAGCGTGAAGAGTATCATAGCTAGGCCAAATATTTCTTATTTGCATTTTAGAAGAACTGATTACGCTGATCAATCCATAAACAGTATGATGAAAATAAGATGAATGAAAAGGCTCGCCCTGAGAAACGGTGCCGCAGAATACCCCCCCCGGCTTCAATATTCTTTTGATTTCTTCTATAGCTATAAATGGATTATGCAAATGTTCTAAAACTGCATAAGAAAAGACACAATCAAAAGTTCCTGATTTAAAAGGTATCGCATGAGCGTCAGCCAATATATCCGCTGCCGGATTATCATAATCAATCCCGACATATCTATATTTAAGATATCCTGCCGGCACTGCTTGATCCTTAGGGCCACAACCTAAATCCAGCACTTTAGAATCAGGTGAAAGATAAGGCTGAACTGCTGAGAATAGTTCACTCGAGTCTCTTTTGGCCTTGGGTCCGAAATAAGTAATCTTTGGCCTGTTTATCTCTATGCCATCCAAGATCGAAAGCGGATTAAATACCCTTGATAAATCTAATTTACTTTGAAGCATCTTTGACGGCCTTAAGTCTAATTGATCCTGGATATGAATCTGGTATCCACAAGAAAGGCAGAAAATTTTCTGCACATCATTTAATAGATTTGATCTGCACTCCGGACAAGCTAAAAATTCATTCCACCAGTTATTTTTCATTTTTGCACGATGTTTTACTAAACCCTAAAATAGTTTTATATATCATGCTTAAACCTATGGCAAAAGCAGAAAAGTTTCCCGGTATTGACCCATCCGATTATACTCGCTAAAGCACCGTAAACCTTAAAATCAAATCCGTTGCCGCGCTTTTTCCCAGAAGCGGCGGTGGCTAGCTGAAAAAGCTCTTTAGACTCTTTTGCCAGCCCCTCCCTTGCGCATTCGCGGGAGAGCCAGAATAACTCGCGGGCAAAGCGACACATCTCCGACGTATCTTCATTGATCCCGGCGCTGCGCGCATGCTCGAAGATTAAAGCGTGCGCTTTAGCGCGGTCACGCCAACTCGAAATATCGAATTTCCTACAAAGCCTATCCGCTGATATATCTCTCTGATTCGAAACAAACTCATCACAATAATAAAGTTTAACCCCCAACGCGGCAATCCGACTATCGTATTCCCAGTCCTCTTCCCTGCGAAGACTTGTCCACGCCCCGGCCCGGTCTGTGATCTCCCTGCGATACAAAGGAGTACTCGTCCCCCACCAGCGGGATTCGAGAAATGCGGGGAACATCGTCTCTATCCTTTCCCCTGTTCTCTTCCAGGGGATATCTTTCGGAATCTCACCCGCCTCACAATATCTCGTCTTACCATACACAACCCCGCACTCAGGATGAGCCTTTAAACCCGCGATCTGCAGTTCAAACTTCCGCGGCAAAAGGATATCGTCGCTATCTAAATGCTGGATAAACTCGCCCTTTGCCTGTAGTCGCCCTGCCTCTCTAGCCAATCCAACCCCGGAATTTGTCTGGTGGATCACCCTGATTTCCTGCGGATGATCTTTTGCCAGGTTATCCGCGACTTTTGCCGTATCATCAGTCGAGCCGTCATCGACGATGATGATCTCAATCGGCCGATAAGTCTGCGCCAACACGCTATTAACCGCCTCAACTAAAAGTTTAGGCCTGTTAAATACAGGAATAATTGTTGTCGCAAGCCCTGAGATCATATTCACCATTATTTAACGCCTTCCATCGCCTTATTTATCCGCTCGAGCGCTTTATCAAGATCAAAATTCTTCCGCTCATCGGTAGTCAGGACGTCGAATAATTCGTTTTCAACACGGGAACGCATATCTCTGATCTCGGCATCTGAACGGCCAAGATTAACGCGATATTTTATTAACTCCGGATCTGCGCCATCCTCCTCGATCTTCTTCTTAAAAAGTCCGATAACTTCTTTATCCGCCAAATTAAAACTATGACGGAGAATAAAATCCAGATCATAAAAATCGCGGGGGGCAATTTTTTCTCTAAGAGCGGCTGCCCGAAGCTTTTCGCCGACGATCTCATTTAACGACAGGCAGTTTACTTTGCCGCCGTCAAATAACGGTTCTTTGGTAAAAGGATGCAGGAACTTATGTTGTACCGGCCTCTTTTCCACCGCGCATATCGGATTGAACCTGAGCCCGATCTCGAATTTTATGAATTGTTCGGAAGGCTGAAGAGCGGACCTGTATATAAAATAATAGACGTATTGCTTGGATTCATTTCGCCCTGCTTTTTCCGCTCCTTCGATCCGAAGCCCGAGTGTTTTGGCAAATCCGTCTATTTTATCTTTTATAGGCTGTATTGATTTGCGCCGATTTCCTCGAGTTGTGGTATATTCCGGAAGGCGCATGCTAAAATCAAGATCTTCGCTCAGGCGATAGTATGTGTAGTAGATCTTGTTAAGACATGTCCCGCCTTTAAATATAAGGTCGTCTGAAAGATTATCGAGCTTCGACAAAATCAATGTCAGGTAGTAATCTTTTTCGATGAGAGAAGCCCGAAAGCCGGCCCTATTGGCGGTCATATTGATAATATCGGCAAATTGGCCCCTATTCTCGTGAATCACCGATAATAACTCTCCATTTTTTATTAAGCTTGCCTTTAAATGAACCGGTAAACGAACTGATCGCCGTATCCTCTATGCTTTTGACGAGCGGAGCAAGATCCTTATCAGAATAACCCATTTCTTCTAATAGCACTCCGATACGCTTGCGAGTTTTAATATTGGGGAATTGCGCCGCGAAACGGATAAATTTTCTTATATCGCAACGGTCTTTTTTCAGCTCCCGCCTGAGAATCTCGAGCGCGCTTGTAATGCCTCCAACCGATTTATTAAAATAGATCAGATCTAACAGCGTACGTTCTAAGGAACTGATTATGATCTCCTGCCCGTTGATCTCGATCTTTTCAAGGCCGTACATCCTATCCTCTTTGACTCTCAAGAAGTTGAATATAACGCCGCATATCTTCTTCTGCCTGCGCTGCAGGGAAGTGTTGAGGATATACATCGCCTGAAAAAGCTGATCGGTCAGATTGTAATAGTTATACATCGTCGAGTAACCGATATAATAGTTCTTCCGCGGAAAGAATATCGGCGGGATAAGCATCTCGTTTATGCCTGCGCCCCCTTCCCCATATTCAAGAGGCGAGAAAATATATACCCCCCTTTTAATGGTCGAGAATATCCCTTTCTTTTTCAGCTGATAAACGATCTTGTTGCGCTCGATGTCACTAAATTTGAAAAACGCGTCCAGGTCTTCTTTTGTAACGATCCGCTTTTTTTCGTAGGAAAGACGGGAAATAACCTCGATCTCCCTCTCTCCTAGACGTGTTCTTTTTTTATTATTCATAATGCCCTCACAGAGGATTATTGTTCATTATATTATAGAAATAGTTTAGCACATAATTTCATCTTGTCAATAGCAGTTCAGAAAGTAGGGCTTCCCTGATTTTTCCCCTGATTTTTTATAGATCATATCTTTCTGGCTACGATGAACATCTGTTTGCCTAATACCTGCCAGGCAAAAGGAATCTTTAGATAAAGTCGCACTAAAAAACTACTCTTTGGAATGATGCCCTTGGATGTAAATGGCAGGAATTTAGGTATAACCGTATCGATCTTGAAACCCACCGCCCGTAAACACTCAATAATGGCCTTATGGCTTAACGGTATATGATGATCAAAAAAGTCCCAGTATTCTTTATAAGCATACCTTATATTCGGCCCTAACAGGATCAACTTTCCCGAAGAGCGCAAAATGCGTTTAGCCTCCATAAAAAACCATATTAAGTCCTCTTTACTGCCCATGTGTTCCGCGAAATTGCTTAAAAAAACCGCATCTATTGAACCGTCTGACAGGAATGACAGATCTTTAGCATTAGCTTTAAAATATTTGATGCCGGCGGATAAAAATCTTGCACTTTCCTCGCTTAAATCCACCGCGTATTTCACCCTACAATCTATGTGGTTAATAAATTCTCCCCTGCCTGAGCCTATATCCAACACAGCATCATTTTTGTTGATGTACCTTTGGAGGAAATATTTGCATAAAATCATCCAAATCCTGTTTTTTTGTTGTATCTCTTTTTCGCTGAATCTTACTTTATATAGCCTGCTTAAAAACTCTTCTCTTTCCACTTATCCCCTCCTCCAAAATTGTGCTGGGTGCTTATTTTTTTCGGATAAATCTATGATAGCGCTTATGGCGCACCAGAGCATCGCCGGCCACGCCTTAAGAACTTGCCTATACTCATTTGAGCCGACAATGAGCCCGATAAAAACCGTGATCAATATGACATTTGCCATGGCAAGCATGGTAAGGTAGTGGTAGCTATTAAGCGACTTATTCCTTGAGTGTTTTATAAGCGCAAATAAAGAAGCTGCAGCCAAAAGATAAATAAGCATCTTAAGCAGCAAAAAACCGGCCAAAATCGGCCTGCGGATGGGATGGGGTACAGAGGATAACGCATTTAAAAACTGAGCATTGGTTTCCAGGTTCAGCCAGAGGTTAGCCGACCTCCATATCCTCGTTAACATGCAATTAACAAAAAAGTTGTCCCTGACCCTCTTATCAGCGACATTCTGAAAAATAGCGTCAACTTCTTCAGTATGCCCGGAAACCTTATATACGGATAAAGCCCGCGCTATCTCCTTCTTCTCGAAGTCATCTCCAAAAGCATATGCCGGCAGATTCTCCATCTTCTTTTCAGCGCTTCCGAAAGCGAAGCCTTCTCCAGCGAATTTCCCCGTATTAAACCACGTTTGCGCCCAGTTCCACGCTCCCACATAATTAAACCTATACTTGGGGACCAGCTCCGGCCTGCCCGTCAGATAATACCTGTAACCAATTTGGATACCGAAGAAGCAAAAAAAGACCAGTCCCGATATAAGGGCGTATTTAAATATCCGTCGGTCCTTCATAAATTTTATAATAAGCGCGGTAGCGGCAATGGCAGGCGCCAGAATAAGCATCTCCGTCCGGATCATAAAAGCCAGACAGAGAAGCGTGCTTGAGACAATAAGATAAACCAGCTCCGTAATGCCTCTTTTAGCCCGGATAAACATAAAAAGGAATATTAAGGATGCGGTGGTTACGGATGTGCAGAAGGAATCTGCGTAAAGGCTTGCGCTGTGGTCAAACGCCCACGGCTGTATGCCCAAAATAAAGGCTACAAGATAAATCCACCTTGAACCTTTCATGGCAAAAGCGGCTATCAAATATAACGCGATAAGCGCAAGAGCCATCAATATAAACTGAATTATGGCGCATCGCCGCCTGACATTGCTGATATCAAATTCGCGCATATTGCACAGAGCAATAAATACAGGATAGCCGGGGCCTCTGTAATCGGTCCATCCGGATTTTTCAAGCCCTTTTTCCACCTTGGGCAAAACGCCGTGTTGAACAAGATAAGCGGCTTTTGCGACATAATACCCTTCATCTCCAATTAGAGCATCGCCCTTGTCCGCAACTTGTCCGGAAAGCATCGCAAACTGGCAGAAGATCAGGAAAATAAGCAAAGCAAAGGAGCATATATTTGTCAAACTTACCCTGTTATTCATGATAACCTCCGCAATGTGTTTTTATGGTAATCTCCCCTGCTTAACATCTTCTCAAGCCACAGATACAAGATGATAAACAGATACCGCGACCCCATCTCTTTTATCTTGAATTTTGAAACACCTTTTTGCCTGCCATGCCAGTTTGTCGGGACAACCGTCCATTTATACCCTCTTATGATAGCTTTAAGGGGTATTTCTACAGTAAGGTTAAAATGGGCAGATATTAGAGGCGTTATCCCCTCAATAACCTTTCTGGAGTAGCGTTTGAATGCGTTGCTGACATCATTGTAAGGCAGCCAAAAGAGGGCTTGGATAAAAAGATTCCCCAGCCTGTTCAATATCAATTTATGCGGCGGATAACCGGTAATTTTTGCCTGACGGCAGAACCTGGTCCCAAAAACACAATCATTTCCTTTGCAGATCAACTTGTAATATTTTACGATATCCTGTGGGTCGTCCGATAGATCCGCCATAACAATGACAACGGCATCCCCTTTATATATCTCAAGCCCCCTGCGGACCGCGTAGCCGTAACCGGGCAAATACGGGTTATCCGTTATTTTGCACCTCGGGTCGCTTTCGGATATCTGTTTTATGATTTTGGCCGTGTTATCTTCGCTGTGGTCATTAATGACGATGATCTCAAACGGCACATGCGCCGCATCCAGCGCTACAGCTATTTTTTGTATCGTAACAGGCAGGTTTTCCGCCTCGTTACGGGCAGGCATTAGGATCGATAATTTTTTATTTGTCATTAGTAAGCTCCTCTATTCTTTTCTCGCGGGGAACTGACATGCGTTCTTTAAAAACATCCCCTGTATAGCGGCCCTGGCCGTCAGAATAGTGTTTGTCGGGTTGAGCCGCGTGCCATAAATGAACTAATGGTAAATATCCATAGGGGCAGATTTTTTGTGTTTGTGCCCTGTCCCAGAATTCGTTATCTTCTCCGCCCCAACCGATGAAAGATTCGTCGAATCCGCCGATAGCGAAATAGGCTTCCCGGCTCACCGCAACGCTTCCGCCTGCTTCCAGGTTTTGAACGATCCTCTCAGGAGCGTCTTCGACCATGTCATTCCCGCGAAAGCGGGAATCCAATTCTGGATCCCCGATTAAAGCATTCGGGGATGATAACCCATGCAAAATGCGCTGCGTACCTTCCTGCGACAAATAAAAAATGAACCTTTTCAGATTTATAACCTCGCTACCTTTAGAGAACTCCTTCATCAATTCCGAGGAGTAAACCTGCGGCACTAAGAAATCGTTGTCATGCAGAACAAGCAGCCTTCCTTTTGCCTGGCGCGCCCCGACATTAAGCGCCCAGGAGCGGCAATAAGGCAGATCCGGCCTTGGCAACGGAGTGTGGATATAACGGGCCCAATTCGGAAGCGACGCCTTGATATCTTCTTTTATAGACTGCTCTACGACAATACACTCAAGCGAGACATCGGCCTGGGCGGCGATTGATCTTAGGGTAAGCAATAAATGCGGGAGGCGCTCCAGCCCGCGGTGCCCGATAATAAATGAGATATCAATGGCAGCAGAGGATTTTTCCGGTTGATTTTTTAGCGCTATCGGATAATCTCTCAATGCCCTTTGCATGAAGAGCCTGCCCAGCGACGGAAAGACCTTCGCGAAATGCAGGTCCGAGGTCCATTGCCAGTCGCACTTTACGCCGCGCCCGGACGGATTTGCAATTAACCGCTCATTGCGGTTACGCATCAATACCCACGGCTCAAAAAGCCGCGGCAGGTCGAATAAAACCGCGCCGAGTTTCTGCTTCAGGCTATACTGCATCCCAATATTTAGGTTATAGTGCCGGTTCCTTACCCGCAATATGTCGATCAGCATCTTCACAGGATCTGTAAGCATGTTTACCTTGGACTCGTGGATGTGCTTCCAGGAAACCGGGCCTTCCTTGATCCTGTAACCCATCTTATGCGCGATAAATAAGATCTCGAAATCGAAGCTAAACCCCCTTAAGCGGCTTCGGGAGAATACGGGCTTTATGACCTCTTTCCTAAACATCTTAAATCCGCACTGGGTATCCCGGATATCTTTAAAGAGGAATGTCCGCACAAAGAAGTTAAAGACGGTCCCCGGTATTTTCCTGTACCACCGGACGTCGAGTACCTGAGACTCTCCCTTCAATTCCCGCGAACCCGTAAAGATGTCATAGCCGCCTTCATTTAGATAATGAAGGTTCTTCTCTATCTCATCCGGTTCGACAGAGCCGTCAGCGTCAAGAAAAACAGCCACATATCCTCTCGCGCTTAAAAATCCTGTCTTTACCGCATGCCCTTTGCCGCTGTTATTGGGGATCCTGATGATAACGAGATCAGCAAATTGGGGTTTGAATGAGGCAGCTATTTCGCAGGTCCCGTCCGTGCTGCCGTCATCTACGATGATTATCTCGTATTTCTTACGGCTATTTTTGCAAAACGCCAGCACCCGCGACAGAAACGGAGGCAGCCTTTTGGCCTCATTGTACGCGGGTATGATGATTGAAATGTCTATTCCGCTGTTCATCATCCGATAAACTCCAGAAAATAAGGGTTTTCTATTATGCGCATAAGCCCTGCAAGCTGCAAAACTATCGTCAATATCAATAAAGCTAAAATTATCCGCGCCTGCCATAGATATGCCGGCTTATCGGAACTTTCGCGGCAATATTCCCAATAAACCACGCTAATCAAAACAAAAGGGATAAAAAACTTCAATAAATACCTCGCGCGGAAAGCCGCCACAAGCGTATGCGGTATAGCAAGCGCGATAAAACCGATTAAAACCATGGGCTCGAAATGATTTGAAGTTATCTTCTCCCTGCAACGCGCCCATCTCAAAACCAAAACGCCAAAAATCCCTTTAAAAACGCGCATAAATACCAACATGTTGGTTAAGGCGCATACCAAGATGTAGGTGAAATATTTGTAAGGTTCCGGAACATCCGTCAATTTATACCTCGCCATCAATAGCGGATAATGGTCGCTGAAAGAGCAGAACGCCCGCCCCCCACTGATAGTTTTTATCCCGTATAGGTATAAGCCGGGGGCGATAAAGACTACCAGCCAAAACAAAAAACCGCCTATAATCAGCGCCTTGCTTCTTTTGTCCGGCGTAACCCACACCCAGTATAACATCATCGCGCCTGCTACCAGCGGAAGCTCCGCCTTGCATAACCCGAAACAAACCAAAAGAAGCGTTGTAATTATAAAGTTCCATTTTTTTGCCATTCCGTAAAAAAACGCGAGCAGATATGTGGCAGCGATCAGCTCGTTTGTAGGTTCAATCAGTTGAAATCCCGACGTAGCTATGATGGCGATAAAAAGGAAGAGGCCCTGCCGCGTCTTTAAATATTGGCTTGCCAATAGATAGCTAAATAGAAAAAATAAGAGCATCGCGAGTATTTTGATATGGTAATTGAGCGTTTCGGGGCTTGCGGGAACGATCAGCTTGTATAGGCCTACGGCGAGCGACGCGGTTATTCCGCCTGCCCATTGAAGATGCGGATAATGAAAGTACCAAACGCCGTTATGCTGGCCTATGCGCAGATCCGCGGTGGTCACAAATGCCTGATCCATCGGATGCGCCGGAGCGCGCCCCTCTTGAGAAAGAATAACCGCCGCGGATATGATCATAACAGCGGTAAGAAGTAAAACTAATCCGATTTTTTGTTTTAGGCTGTACGGCATATTTTATCGCTTGCTTTATTTATTTGAAAACAGGATTTATATCAAATATTGCTTTTTGGCGGGTTTTTTTTGGTATGTGGATATTAAATATTCTTTCCCAGAAATTTAAAACTTTATCAAACCACAGACCCCGGTTAGGGTGGCTAACCACGTTTTTAATGTCCTTTTCGCTATAGGCTGAATAAAGCCACCGCACTCTCTTTTCGTCGCCATAATTTAACACCTGGGTGATGATCAGCTGCTTATCCTTCTGAATATCAAGTTTATTTATATCGCAGGACCACAGGCAGGGAGCCACAAATTTAGGGATCGGCCTATTTTTCATGCGGATTCCACCTTCTTTCTACCTGCCTGACCTCTGCCTCAAGATATCTTTTTACTTTCTCCCAGCTAAGCGGTTTTATTAATTCAACCTCTCCTGCTTCTTCTCCCTGGGCATCCTTAAAGTAAACTAATGCCTGGCAGGCGAGATATTTATTAAAACCGGCATATTTTTTCTTTGTTAAATGTAAAATCTTTTCTAAGCCAAAAATTTGCGCTAAAAAATAAAGGTCTATAAAATCTCTTTTGACCCCTCTTTGAATGATCGCGATAAGTTTCATTGCCGCGATATCTTCCAGCGAGGCGATATTCAGGTTTTCGCTCTTTTTTAATGGTTTAAGCAAAGGATAGCTGTAAGCAAAAAGGCTTATGGCAATATCGTTGATTTCCAAGAAAAGAGTGTCTTTCGCCGTATTGCCAAGCAGTATTTTCTTCGGTTTTTGTGCCTGAAAATCCTGATAGATTTTGGTTGGGTTGAATTTATTTTGATTATAAAAATCAAAATCTACCGAGATGCGGTGGCCTATCTGTAAAGCGAGGGCAGTACCGCCGGCTAAGTAAAAATCACTCTTTTTTAGAAATTTTAGCCCGGGAAGGAGGGCGCGCCGTCCCTCATCTAATATATCCCACTGCATCTTGATCTTTTCCATTAGGATTAATTATAGCACAAAAATCGGGTTTTTGATTAAAATATTTTGGGAACACAGAGCTTCTTATCAATATAAATGGGGTCCCTGCTTTACTATCCGGATACTGCATCTAAGGTCTTGGCGTGCCTCCAAAATCCCTTGTCATCCTGCGCTTTATAGGAACAGGTATGCGGCCACTCGCCGCCGGCGTCTGTGTGTTTAAAATGCACCCCCAAAAGCTCCCGGATATTTTCGGCTATTGATACGCCAAAAATTCTATCCAGCCTTCCGGAGGGATTTTGGATCCCCGCTTTCGCGGGGATGACAGAGTGAAGCGAGGGGATGACATGCGCGGACAAAATGTCCTTAAAAGCCTTATCCCAGAGGCTGGCTGAAATCTCCCGCATATATTTTTCTAAAACCATCTTATGCCCGCTGGCGCTTAGTTTTGCTCTGATTGCAGGATCCGCGGCTCTTGTCAAACATTCCGCTGCTGCCTTCGTATCGCCTATTGGAAACAAGAGGCAGTTATGGCCGTCTATCAGACTGCCTTCTGATTTTAAACCGATGTATGAGCTCGATACAACTGCCACTTTATGCGCCATGGCTTCCCACGCCACGATCGGCCCGGTCTCCCAAAAAGATGTAAGAAGAATTACATTCGCCCAGTCATATATCTTTGAAAGCTCGTCGCCAAAAAGAGCTCCGGTAAAACTAATCCTCTTTTCAGAGATCTGGCCACGCATCGTCTCTCTTAAAAGCGCCTCTTCCTCGCCGCTTCCTACGATTTTAAGCTCATAGTTGAGATTTGCGCGGTCAAGAAAGTCGACTATACCCGGAATGTCGGTAACTCGTTTCTGAAAATTTTCTCCCAGTCTGCCGACATAGATAATCTTTAAAGTTTTACCATCTAAGCTTTTAGGCCTGGCTTCAGGAATTGAAACGCCGTAAGGAGCATAATGGAG
>CAZYZC010000022.1:0-11760 GCA_964650985.1 uncultured Planctomycetia bacterium
TTTTTAATATAAAGTTCAACATCACGTCAAAAGCACTCCGTTATCTCGCAAATACTTTTCGATGATTTCTTTTTCCGCCTTCTCGGGTAATTTTGTGTTCTCCGGGGGTTTAATCTCAACCGTTATTGACTTAGGTTTCTTCCCGCCACGCTTTATGTAAAACCGTAATTTCGCTGAAACGTACTCGGCATCCTGCATGGATATCTTTAAATCCGAAAACGCCTGCCGAACATCACCGCAGTTGATCGTTACCTTTATTACCTTTGTCCCCCTGCACTTAACCTTCGCCTCTGTTAAATCGACAGACTCAACATCGTCATTACCGGTATAGCTGAAAGTACCATTTTTAATTGGGTCGAGGACAACCAAGGTGTTGTTAAACGTTGCATCGGGCACCTGATCCATGCCAAGGATGGCACTCCCAAATATCTCGATATATCGTTTTTTATCCGCTTCACTCCAGCCGCCAGCGTTCACGCTTAGAACACAATTCCTCGTGTCAAAAATGAGCATATCCTCTCTGGCCGGGCGAAAAGATTGGATATCAACTTTTCCTTTTTCAAATATAAGGTGCGTTTTCATGAAGTCGCCATGGGCGATTAGAACAATGTGTTTGCCGTTATGCGCCCTGTACCTGATATCACAGTGTTCGCTTTTACCGGTATCCTTAAAATGCTGTTCAATGGCCGTCTTTAACTGAGCAACACGATCCTCGGCGAAGTTACAGTTGTTATGCTCAAACTTATGGTGGCTTAATTTTTCAGAGTAAACAATGTATAGGTAAAAATCGAAGGCAAGCGAGAACGCTTCTTCGCTATGCAGAAAAACCCGCATAGCGGTTGTTTCTGACGGCTCATCATCCTGAACCGTTATGTTATATTGACGCTTCGCCTGTTCAAGATAGCCCCTCGCCCGATCAGCGATATCATTAATGCACTGTAACTCCTCCTCAATATAAGATCGCTTCCCATTATCGCTAATGCCGTCCAAAAAGTCGTGAATATTATTTCTATCAAATACAAGGCCATCGGGAACCGGAATATTACGCTTGATAAAATACGCCTTGAGCAGGTCATTGTTAACCCCCTTGACGAATTTTTCTAGTTTGAATGATCTGTGCTTTGCCATACATTCCCCAACCGTAATATAAAAAACAAAAACCTCCACCGGGCATAATTATACCCAACGAAGGTTTTACTTTTTTAGAGTCCGGGATTTAACCCTTCACAACTCGGGACTATCATTCACATTTGAATATAGCACAAAAAGATAATAACACAATCAAAATTTCTTTTTGCCAGTGGGAGTATTTTTGATAAAAAATTTAACTTCTTGTATAACGAAAAACGTGATCGCGCGTCATCAACTAAATGACCCTTACTGCAATACTTTTGAAAAGCTAAACAAAGACTCAATGTTTAATAATTAAAGATGATTAGGTTCATTTCTGGTGCTCATTGTGCCAACCTCATTGAAGATCGGTAAGAAGACGAATGATACGCTATTTACAGTCACTCATGGCCTCTCCCTTATTGCCATATATTTGCCGTCAGATGGGATCTGGTTAGTTATTATAGCCCTTTTGCCCACCTTATAGACCATATAGGAAGGCTTAACGTATGTCTTGGTTATGTTAGGATCATAGAGATGCCTGTGATTCTTCTCTTTCATCACCGCCCATACCCTCTCGTTTGAATTCATAAACTGGATCTGGATATGGTGCTTATCCAGTTCGACTGGAATTTTTCCGGTGTAAAAAGCAAGCCCTGGCAGATAGTTACTCTCGGATCCCAACTTCTCTTCCGGCTTCATATATACAAGCAGATTTTTGGCAATCTCTTTACTCGTCTCATACCTCTCGATTTCGGGTAATAGGAGGCCGCTCGCAGAATATAGGAAGAGCGCCACTGAATACGCTATGAAGATGAACGCCATCAATGGCCTTTTATTCTTAAAAGATACCAGAGAGAGAGTGGCTCCGAATACCAAGCAGAGGCTTGAGATAATGACGCCTGCCGTTATAGACGGAAAATCAAGCTTTGCGTATACCGCGCCGCCCATCCAACCGAGTAGCATAATAAAGATCAGCAGATAGTAAGAAATGCGGGTGCCCTTTGCGACAGATTTCGCCATATTGCCATTCAGGAAATCATCCAATAACACTCCTACGATCAGTACAAGAGCTATAAAAGACGGAAATATATAGGTTGGAAGCTTCGTGCTGGAGGCAGTAAAGAATCCGAATATTACCAGAAACCAGATTATGAGAAATATCGCCGCCTTGCTCTCTTTTCGTATCTTTTTAGCTATGTGCCATAGACCGACAGGCAGAAATATGCTCCACGGGAACATCCCGCCTAATACGATCGGGATATTGTAATATACCTGGGATCCTATCTTGTGCTCGGAGACGAGAAACCTGTTTACATTATGAAAACCGAAGAACCCGTCAATAAAAGCCTTTCCGTGCAGTTTATATATCAACATGTACCAGGGCAAAGTCACCGCGATAAATATAAGGGCTACCTGCCAAAGAGGCATCTTCTTCAGTGACTTCAGGTCTTTGACGAAAAAAAGGAACATCAAGATCGCGCACGCAAACAGCGCTGGATATATAGGGCCCTTAGTCAGTGTTGCTAAAGCCATCGCGGCGGAAGATAGTAGGTAATAATAGCCTTTTGCCTTAATATACCCACTTAAGAAGAATAGTACCCCTAGGAGAATTAATACAAAAAGCACTATATCCGTAATGCAGGCTCTGGACAACACTATATATTCGACATTTGTCGCAAGTATGAGGGCGGAAAGGAATCCCGCCATTCTGCTGAAGAGCAGGCTCCCCAGAAAAAAGATGGCGACTACACCGGCCGTCCCGAAAAGAGCCGATGGAAGCCGCGCGGCGAACTCATTGGTTCCGAACACTTTAAACGAAGCCTCGACAAGCCAGTAGAACAATATCGGCTTTTCAAATTGCGGCTTTCCATACAAAAGCGGCGTCGCCCACTCATTGCTAGAGGCCATCTCCTTGGCGGTCTGGGCATAGAATGTCTCATCAGGATCCGTCAGGGCAAGTTTTCCAAGTTGAAAAAAGAATAGATATCCACAGACGAGAATCAGCACACATATCACTAAAACTGTATTCTTTAGGAGTCTTTCCATATTTTTTACCTATATAAAATATAAAAAAGAATTGTAAATACACACTGTCTTATGTTGATTCAGATCCATACCATCTCTTATAAATAAGGGCGATCCATAAAACAATGATCGGAACGAAGTGAAGCAGAAGTCGACCGATTGTCTTATTTACATGGAAGTTAACGTCAAGTGGCGTAATGAGATAGATAGCAGTATAGGAAAAAAAGCAAAAAGCTATAACAATGGTAGGCAGCATTGTATCTTTCCGTGCGGTGGCACGAATATTAAAAGCGGCAAGGACAATAAATATTACCCATATAATATTCCATTTTTTTGGCCCAAAAAATTGCCGTTGGTACTCATAAAATATTCGTGGTAGCCAACTGATGCGTTCGGCAAAACATGCTGATTTAATAGAGCTCGTAGT
Source organism: uncultured Planctomycetia bacterium (assembly GCA_964650985.1). GTDB lineage: Bacteria > Omnitrophota > Gorgyraeia > 2-01-FULL-45-10 > 2-01-FULL-45-10 > JAPLMF01. The sequence continues at coordinate 3,566 of CAZYZC010000022.1, forward strand.
AATAAAATCTCCGTGAAAGGGCAGCCCTAAAAACCTCTTAGTTACCAGAACGACTCCAACGAAAAATATCAGGGCTAATGTATACATAGCTACCGCCCGTGAACGATTTTTTTTGCTATCTAAGAGGACGCACACAATCAGTGCCGCCGCATTTACAGCAAAAAGGACGAGCCCTTCCGTTTTAGTCCATGCGGATAGCATACCGCACAGAAACGATAGCATCAGAAATCCACTCTTCTTCTGCCTCATCCATAGAAATAGATAGAAAAAACTAGCTGAAAAAAAGACAGCGAGGGGGAGATCCGCGTATCCTATCGTCGCATGATCTCTTAACTGAGGTATACTAGCTAACATAAAGGTGAACACGAGTGATGTCTTACGACTAAGCATCCTACGTGCAACAGAGTAGAATATGGTAATCACAGATAGATAGAACAGGGGAAATATGACTTTGACAACTTGGTCATTCAAAGATCCAATAAAGGTGTACAAAGATGTTTCTGTAAGCGGCAGAAGTAGCGGATAATCCACATGGGGAACGATATCCTTAAAATCAGTTATAAAGTTTTTTGGTATGCCTCCGGCCAGATAGAAGATTTTTGCCTTGAATGCGTAAAAAGCAATCGAATCATATGATTCGATCGGTTTGATAAGCGCACGAAAAAAAGCATAGACTATCTCTAACGCAATTGCCGCTATAAGGAACTTTTCCAGCGGCGTAAACACAGAAACGTTCCGGTCGATATCCGTCGTCTGGAGCACAGATATGTCACGTCGTGAAAAAAAGACAGCCAACAGAATAAAAGGTACTGACGAAAGACTTAGTGAGATTATAGTAAAAGGTATGCCTGACACCTGTAATACCATCATTTCCAATGATACCATCCCGACGCCGATTATGTATGATAGAGCTGCTTTTTCGGCGGTATAAAATAACTTCTTCCCGGCCATGAGAATGGCCATAACGCTCCGGCCCGTTACCAGGATAAAAACAAGCCAAAGAATAAAACCGGTTATTGTCGTCATTGACCTGTTCTTTTCAAGATGTATCTTCTTTCGTCAAGCTGCTTGAAAAACGTATAGCCGTTATACATAAATGTTTCTTGGTCGTATACGAAAATATACTCAGGGGTCGCGCTTTCTATATGCGGATATAGATAATAGATGACCCTGCGTTCGGCATGAGGCTGTTTTTCGAGTCCAATTATCCTATACGATGAAGGCAGCGGCACAGCTTCTTTACAAAACAGTATAAACTCGTAAAGGCTATCACCTGTCACGTAGGCCCTTTTCCCATCAAGTGATCTGGAAAATAGCACCTTGTATTCACGATAAAGATCATTCTTAACATAGGGCCGAATTAGGAACAACACCCATAAAAACAGCCATATACCGAATACTATCCTCGCCACTTTCTTCTTCGTCATCCACATCATAAAATTATATTTAATAATAACCGCCTCAATTCGTTACAATATTTTAGATTATAACTTTCTTGCCATATCTTTAGGTAAGGAGTACTTCTCGGGTCAAGGCCGGAGGATGGGGGTCATGCAGCTCATCTGCCAAAGACAATTGAGCTCATATGCGTGTTTACTTTTCTACGGGCAACCATTTATCCCTGAGCTTGAAAGTTTGGCTTTTTCAGGCGGTTTTGATAAAATAAAAATATAAAATCTTCTTTTAAAATTTAATATGGATTCTTTTCCCCTAATCATATCTTCTACTTTGATTATAAAATTTTCTCTAAAATGGGTACGTAAATCTTTTATTGAAAATGAATAAGGATGCGGTCTTTCTTTGAAAATCCACGATTTTTCGCACAACATTCTTAAAAATTTCATTATAGGATTATGCATATAAATGCCCACTAAAATTAACCCATTGGGTTTAAGGATTCTTTTCATCTCTCCAACAACTTTCCATGGCTCAAAAACATGGTCAAGCATATTGTAGCATATAACTACATCAAAAGTTTCGCCGGGAAATGATGTCTTTTCAGCCATCTCGTTGACAAGGGAACCATCATCAGGAAGCTTATCTTTATAAAATTCTTTATAAAAATTCATCAATGGATCTATGTAAACTTTTCTACCGGCTTTAAAGAACCGAGCTAAGCAGGTAGGTCCACTACCAACATCAGCGATACTGCTTTGTTCATTTATATTGATCATTTTATCTATCAATTCATAATACGGCAAAACTACTTTTTTTGCAGAAGCAGTTCTTCTTTCAAAAATGTTGATATCTTTTTTTAAATGGTGAGAATTTCTCTCTGCGTCTTGAGCGATTTTATATCGTTTTAACGAAATCATAGGAGTCTCCTTTTTAACTATTCCGTAATATAATTCTATGCAAACCTAGAAAATATTATATATGTCAAACTTTCCTATTGCAAGTAAAACATGCGTGGGTTACGTAAGTGGTGCTACATTGAAAATTGCTTCCCCAGATAGATCTCTCTCGCCTTATGACTAGATATAAGCTCATCTTTCGTGCCTGATATCAGAATTTTCCCTCCAGCCATGATGTATGCTCGATCGGTGATGGTAAGTGTCTCCCGCACATTGTGGTCCGTGACGAGAACACCAAGCCCTTTATCCTTCAATTCCTTAATTATATCCTGGCACTCGGCGACTGCGATCGGATCAATGCCACTGAACGGCTCATCGAGAAGAATGAACATGGGATTAGTGACAAGCGAGCGCGTGATCTCGACGCGCCTCTTCTCGCCTCCTGATAGCGTATATGCCTTATTCTTCCTGAGATGCGTTATTTTCAACTCATTTAACAATTCGTCGCAGCGCCTCCTGCGCTCCCTAGGAGAAAAGCCACACATCTCCAGAACAGCCATGATGTTCTCCTCAACAGTAAGTTTTCGGAATATGGAAGGATCCTGCGATAGATAGCCTATGCCACACCGGGCGCGCATGTGAAGAGGCATCTTCGTGATGTCCCTGCGGTCGAATATTATCCTGCCTTCATCCGGCGGGATGATGCCAGCGATCATATAGAAGGTCGTCGTCTTGCCAGCGCCGTTCGGGCCGAGAAGCCCCACGATCTCGCCACGTTTTACGTCGATATTGACAGAATCGACAACGCGCCGGTCACCGTATTTCTTCACCAGCCCCTCAGTTTTGAGTAGATGCATACATTGCTTCTTCTTTGTAATAAAAATCGGACTCACGAAAAGATAAAAAAATTCTTCGTGCATCTTTACTTAACCTGTCTTAATCATCATCCTCGCCGCGTCAAAGACTTTATGTGCAGTAATGAGTTTCATACATTCGTAATTATATTTGCAAACGGCAATCTCACACGGTGAACAGAAAAGGTGTTCTCTACGCACCACAACGTCAAATTCCCCGATTGGACCGTATCTTTTTGGGTCGGTTGGACCGAACACCGCCAGAACTTTCGTCCCCACGGCACAACCGAGATGTAATGGAGCGCTGTCGTTTGTTATAAGAAGCTTGGCACGTTTCATGAGACTGGCGAGCTGCCTTATATTCGTCCTATCCACAAAGTCATAAGGCTTCGTTTTCATATTCTTTATAACGTCATCTACTAAGATCTTATCCTCTCCCGTGCCGATGAACACGATAGCCACTCTGCATTCTCTGGCGAGTTTATCGGAAACCTTGGCGAAGCCTTCCGCCGTCCATCTTTTAAGATGGCTCTTTGCCCCTGGGCTAACCAGAACAATCGGCCTATTGATGTTGCTTTCAGCCAAAAGCGACGATACATATTCTTCATCTTCTTTTGGAATATGCAGGTAGGGTTCCCTTAGAATTTTTTCTATCCCAATAGACTTAAGCCTATATAGATGCCGATCGATAGCATGCACTACTGACTTCGGGAAGCGCTGGATAATCGCAGTCCTATATTTCGGACAAATCACAATCGGGAAGATCGTGTTCTTAAGGTCAACAACAAGATTGTATTTCGTTTTCTTAAGCTTAATCTGTAGCCTATATTTCGCCGCTATAGATATGCGCTTATCATAGATGATGAGCTCGAAGACGTGCGGATCCTTTTCAAATATATCCTTGCCCCGAGGACCAACCATTACATCTATTCTAGCGGTGGGGAACTCTGCCTTGAGAGTCTTTATTACAGGCGTTGTCAATATAACGTCACCGACATTGCTCAGGGTGATAACCAATATTTTGTTTACCTTTGATTTATTTATTATCATATCTCGCTACCTATAACAGCTTGCGATAAAAGTTTTTTGAGAAGAGGTTCAACTACTGCAATATGGGATTCGTAACAGAAGAGTAGGTGCAAAATGTTTTATATTATAAAAGTAAAATCAGTTAAAACACACCCTTCTTCTTTATCCATGCCTAATTGTTGAACTTTTAAATTATGGTAGTGCTGAAGCCAACAATACTTGTTTAATATTTTTCTTTCTTTTTTATTTTCTCTTATTTGATATTTTATTCCATTCGCAAGTTTTTTTAAATCTTCTTTCAAATGTTGCTTGTGAGATTCTCCATAAAAATGATAAATATCTAAATAATAGCCATCAGCTCCCTCTGGAATGATTTTTCCCACATCTTTTGCACCATCAAGAGATTTAATATAATCAAACAACTCTTCGTCTATAAGAATGCGAGGAACGTCTGCTTTTTCCTGCAATTCACTGGCTACTGAAACAGCCGAACCAAAAATAAATTGGTTTTTTTCATTATAAATATTATATTGGTAATAGCCCCCTCTTGCAATTCCACCCCTGCAAAAAACATTTGTTTTTTTGGAAAAATCACCCCAGAAGGCAGCGACTGACGATAGGAACTGCCTGATACATAAAAATTCATGATTCTTACTACTTTGAGTAGTGTGGTATTTCTCTAAATTTAGTATAAATAAAACCGAGTCGCTTACAACCTGAACATGCATTGCATCAGCTACATCTTTTATTTCAGATGGTAACGCCATTTTTTTTAATTCGCCGTTGTGAAATGAAATAGTATACTTTAAAGAATCGTATATACTTTCAAACGATTCGTTCTTCTTCATTAACTCTTTGTATCCCAAAATATCTAAAAAACACACTAAGCAATCTTTGCTTTTTATTTCATCCATTTTATCACCTTCCTCCAATACTAGCGGTATGCTAAAGTTAGTGGGAAAATAGAAGCAGTGTTCCTGGGTCCTGCAATAGAATGCTAAAAGGAAAAACCCATACTTAGAAGTAATATAGCAAAGAAGCGCGGTAAAGCAAAGGTAAATACTTCAAAAAATCGTGATATGTCAACACAAAGGCCTTGTTTAATCTACTACGTTGTTACTGCTTTGTCTTAAAGTAAATATTCACCAGCTCCGCGATAAACTTATGCTTGCCGCCGATATGCCAGTTGGTGTTACGCTCCGGATCCAGCCGCGACTTGTAGTCGTAAATCGTAAAGATAAGCCCGTTGATCCTGCCGACCCACTCTGCCTTGATCTTGCCGTCTGATGATGCACCGAGCTGGGGCCCGCCAAATATCCGGACGATATCCTCATACCGAGTGCCGTCCGGCAAATATCCCTGACAACCGGTGCCATCATGCGCCACGCCACCCATTTCAACCTTTAAATCAAGCTCAGCTTTGATTTTCATTCTTATCCTTCTTCTTTCCCCAGCCGGATTTCCATCTGACAACAGCACTGGCTACGATCGCATCAACGGTTTTCTGATCACCGATATTCTTCAACACATCTGCCAGCTCCTGCTTGTTTAGCACACGGAAGTTTTTAACCCCGCGCTCCTTGGCCGCGAGCATGAGCTCATTGCGCGAAGCCCCAGCATGCATGACTATGCCCTCTTTAGGCGAAGAGGTTTCGGCTAAAACCTTCTTTGGCTCTTTTACCTCAACAGCCTTCTGTTTCTTAACATTCTTCCCCACGGCAAATTCCTCCTTGTTTTTATAACACCGATTCCTCTAATTTACCGGTCACGACATCGATCCACTGATAATGCCGGGCGTCTTTTTCCGGCCACACCTGCTCAATCCGGATTGACCACTTGCCCAAAGGCATCACCCGCTGGATCTCCCGCAAACGTAACTTGGCGGCCGGAAGATGATCGCGCATCCGGCCCGATACCGGAATGTTTTCGACGTACGTTTCTTCGCCGCCGTTTCTGACGCTGATATACCGCGCCTTTTTTGCCGTCATGTTTTCACGAACCATAAAAATCCCCTCCTTTCGAGGGGTGAGTAGGCCATAGGGTTTCATAGTTGGCAAGGCGTTTGTTCAGAAATCTACCCGCACCCCGGCCTTACCGCCAACGCCCTTGCGGTCGTCGGATTCCGCGAAACCATACCCCTCAACGAAGGGATGAACCTCAAGACCGGACTTTTTCTCTTCGCGCTTCTGGTCAATCGTCACCTGCGATCCGGGTTGTGCAATAATATGCGTTTCCTGCTTCGTGGTCTGTGTCGGCATAAAGAATGCCTTATAAATCGTCAGCCCGATAAGCCCGATCGCCGCGATGCCGATCGCATAGCGTGCCGTCTTAACCCACGGCAACCACTGACCGAAACTGCCCAGAAACTTAAGAAGACTGAACTTTTCCTGATCCGCCATTCTTCACCATCCCTTTAAGTGAAAGATAAAAAAACATTCCCAGCCCACCGACTGCCGCGCCGATCGCGAACGCAACAAGCAACTTGATCATAATCATTTCGATACCCCCTCTTTAACTTCTGAGTTTTCCAAAATGTTCCGAATATCATCCATATCCTTGAGCAAATCTTTTCGGATCAATTCGTGCATCTTGAGTTTGTGCAGCATGCCTTTGTGATCCCGAATGACCAGAGCAAGCCGCTTATACTCATGCAGTTCAATTTCGAGTTTTACTTTTTCCATTGGAGCATTCCGACTTTAAATCTTTCCTCAAATCATCAATCGCCCTGATGATCCGGTCATTCTCTTTTTCGATAAACCGGCTCTGAATATCAAACTCCGCCTTAGACACATACAGACTCCGAGGCATATGAATCTCGTCATTCGCCAAATGGTGAAATAGCTTCTCATCAATACGGCTAACCTGCGCCATAATAGTCCCGAGCATGAAGAGAGCGATCGTCACCAAGACCGGCGTGATGTATTTTGTCCATCCTGCGCTGTTCTGCATAAACCTATCCAATCTTCTTGATGTCGTCATCGATTAAAGCGATCTGCTCATCGATTTTTTCCCTACGCTTCAGAAACATTTGCTTTGCGCTGGTTAAACTCTCTTTCGTGTGTTCCCTTTTTTCGCCTGAGGGATACGTCACGAGCTTCTTTCCGTCTTTATACTCAACTGTAACCTTTGCCATTTTTTAATCCCCCTGTTTTAAGATTGTCCGCCGCGAACCGGCCGCACAAAACACGTATCATAAGGTCTACCCCATGTCGTCTTGTATCCATCGTAGGGATACATACACCAAGCCCCATCCGACCAAGACACACAAATTGTCGATGACCAATATGGTGTCCATTGTTCGAGCGGCATCGAAAAATACATAGTGTCATAAGCTGGATTGTAGCGACTATGATCCACTATCGACATGAGCTCATTGATGTTCGGCATGCGCCAGTCGTCATGGCCAGCGTAATCAAGGTTCTCGCAGGCATTTATTGCGTCATACCAATACATGCGCGATGCGAAAAGCCCTCCGGGAATCAATCCCGGATCCTTAACCCACATAAGCCCTGTCGCCATATCGATAACAGTGCCATCGCCATTATCAATGAACCTCTGCGCGCCGCCGATCGGATAGCCCATCTGGTACGTACCATCATCGCCGAACTGATAGCTCATCATTTGCCCGGTCTTCGGGAGTCCGCCTTCGGTCGTTATCTCCGTAATCCGATTTATAATTCTGTTCTTTTTCTGATGTTTAATATGCTCCATTTCAGCTCCTCCTTTTTAGCTCTCATAGGTCACAACAATCTTGCCAGCATCAACCCCAGTCTTTATCACTCTAAAATCCTTAATGTGATAAATCGACGGAAGCTCGACTATGTCACCTTCCTCGAGCAACACGCCCGATGTTGCGTTCGGATTCTGTCCGTTAACGAAATACCGCATCGCCCCGCCTTCAGCGCAAACCATGGCGAATGACGCGGACTGGCCGCTTTCCGGATTGTAAACAACCGGATCCAGCGCCTTAACAATATCCTCAACAACTATCTCCTCGTGATTCATAACTTTTCCCATT
>CAZYZC010000023.1:0-11638 GCA_964650985.1 uncultured Planctomycetia bacterium
CTACCAATCCACCTATAGAACTGCCGGAGGCCCGCACATCGATATCTACATCAACGAGCCCCAGGTCCCATATCTCGGCGCCTGATGTATACCCAAAGAGCCCTATGCCTTTATCAGGATCCCAAGATTTGGCCTTGTACGGAAAGTCTCCGCTTATAGTGAGCCCGTTGATCTTGTGGCCGTTGCCGTAAAACTTACCTCTAAATGGGTTAAGGGAGTCACCTATCGGGGTAACAACGTCCGTGGGGAGGAGCGTAATGTCACGGTCGAGGTAGTATGTGCCGCCCATATCGGGGGGGTTTTTCGCGAAAGCAAGGAATTCCTCCTTGGAGGAGATTATGGCGGTGATATTCCTGTCGAGGACTACATTGTCTATAAACGCGGTATCGCCGTTGGACACGCCGGTATTTTTATAAGTCCATCTGACTACGTAGGAATGGCCCGCCGCGAATCTTATGCCGCTCACCGCCTGCTGGCCGGGGTCTGAAACCGCGCTCCTCGCGTAGCTGGGATCGATGACGCCGTCCACATATACCTCCATAGTCATCGTTTTGCCGTCTCCGGCGGAGAGGCCCCAGTCAAAGGAGAGTATATACGCCGGCCCCATTTCGGGCACATCGAAAACTCTCTCTACAAATAACGGCTCTCCGGTTATGTCGACCGCCCGGGCCGCGCCATCCACAACTTTCCACGATGAGACCGCCGCTCCGTTTGACTCATAGCCGGCGGGCAGAGCGCCCGACCTGAAATCACCGGTATCCTTTTCAATAGTCACGTTGTCGATCCAGGCGGTATCGCCGTTTGAGACGCCCATATTTATATAAGTCCATCTGATCACATAGGAATGACCGCCCACAAGCGATATGCCGCTAACAGACAAGTCCATGCCCGGGATGAGATTGCGCGTAAGGCCCGTGTCGATCAGCCCGTCGACATACACCTCCATCTTCATTGACTTACCTTCTCCGGCGGAGAGGCCCCAGTCAAACGAAAGCCCGTATACGCCTCCTGCCGGCACGCTTATAGATCTTTCTATGGTCACAGGAACGCCCGTGACATCCCTCGCCCTGACCACTCCGCCCACAGTCTGCCACGACTGCTGGTTTATGGCTTCGAGCATCGCCGAGGCCGATATCGTTAGCGGGCCTGTCGTAGACGCGGTTATCGCTCCGCTGATTATGTCGCTTATTATCGCTCTGGCGGCGGCCGAAGCAAGATCGGTAAATGATCCCACGGCCAACATAGGGTTCAGGATCATCGCTATGACGTTGAACGCGCTGAAACCGAAATGCGACGGCTGGCCGTTAAGGTACGCCATTATGGCGTCCTTTGCGGACTTGAGAGGATTCGCGGCGAGCAGGCTTTCAAACCATTCCGCCACCTTGCTTATAACGGACTGCCGCGTCGATGCGCTCATGCCGTCGGCGCTTCCCGATACCGCGGCTCTCGGGCCAAGCACGCGGCTGTATACGGAGACGCGGAATCCCGGCTCCTCTCTGAGGCGCTCGGCCAGCTCATCAAGCGTAAGCGGCTTTCCATTTTCATCCACAATGACATTGTCCGCTATGGACATTGTCGCGGCGCCGATGGTTATGGTAGGCTCTCTGCCGTCTGCCGGCAGGCTGTCCCTATCCGCCGTATAACCTTTCAATTGCCTGATAAAGTTAACGGATACTGCGGACGGGCTTCCGCCGGCATCGAGGACGACGGCGCTGGCGAAAATATCATCCGCGGATACCCCTGAAATCTCGCCGAACGCGAGGGTTATCGTAAGAGGAATGCCGCCCGTGCCGCCTTCAGCCCTGGCATTCACCTGGAATCCTTCGACCGCCGAGTAAATCTCATACAGGTCGGCGAGATCCCCGATCTCCATATCCAGGCCGTCATAGCCTATTATCTTTGAATCAGCGCCGAGCAAATAAACCACGCCATCAAGTTCGACGCTGCCGTGGGTACCTTGCGCGGCGTCGACAGCCGTTATCGGGAGATTGATCTCGGCCCCCAGATACTCGGCAAGCTCCGCCAGATCATGTATTACGTTGTTTTGATCGTCCCTTATAAGCCCTTGGGCAAGCGCCTGGGCTATCGATACGCTGATGTTCCCTATCCTGAGCATCTCGCCGACAAGTTCTCTGACAAGTCCGCTTACCTTCTCTTCGTATTTATGTTCGAGCTTAAGCGAAGTTATCTCGCCGTCCTCTCCGACCTCGGCCATGACGGACAACCCTGCCGCGCGGCCTCCTACATCGGCTCCGGCGTAGAGATCAAAAATCGCCATAAATTCATCAAGGCCTATCTCTCTTTCATCGGCATCGAAGTATTTGACCGATTCCGACATTATAAACTGCGCTCCGGAGAATGAGCAGGTAGTGCCGTCTACGGCTATAGCCGTTATTATGCCGGAGATCCTGTTATTGGCCGTAGAGAGAAGGTCTATATTCACCGGCGCAATGGACGCCTCAAGCGCGGCTTCAGGCGTAGTTACCGTGGAGCTCTGCATAGTGTGCCTGTAGGCCTCGGCAAGCGATGCCGCTACGAATGACGCGCGCTCACCGGCCCTTCTCCGGTCGTTTGTATTGCAGTTCCCGTCCGGAACTTCTTCTCCGGGGACGGGGACAGGGTAACCCGGGCCGCTCAGTATCATAATGACACGGGCAAGATACGGAGCGCTATTGTCTCGGGCTGCGGCGAGACGGACCGGCTCCTCGGCTAAGGCAGCGGCTTTCAGATAGCCTATTAATTTCGACAGTGACATACTTATCTGTACGCCGTCGGGCCTCAGAACTACGAGCCCCTGATCCGGCAGCGTCAGCGTGACGAGAGGCCCCCCGTTTACCGAAACGGAAACAGAGTCGGAAGTCGTACCGCCGCAAGTGCCTGTAAACACATCCAGCGGCAGGCTCGTCATGCCGTTCAGCAGGTCGGCGTAGCCGTCGTTGACGAATATGCTGATCGTTCCGGACGAGCGTAATATGTCTATCGTGGTGTACGGCCTGGCGGCCTTTATCTCTTCCATTTCCTGGAACGTGAGCGTATCCCCGTTCATGTCGCTTATGTGTACGGAGTCTTGCGGTAAAATTAGGCCGTTCACGTATATCTGGCCGTTGGCCGTCTCGCAGTCCTTCAATACGGCCCGCGTTATGACGGATGAATCCGAGCTGAATATGCCGGAAGCCACATAGGTAAAGAGCGACGCTTTCCATGTACCATCGGCCGGCGAGTAAAATATGGAAGCGTTTATACGGCCCAACTTACCTGCTGCCAGGTCATTTATGATGCTGTCGATGACCGTATTCGGCGTATCGTATAGCGAGGTCCCCTCGTCTACCAGTATCGTCCTTCCCTTAAACTCGATAAAGCTGTATTTGTGCACGTACCCGCCGACCATCTCGCTGTGCCGCGATATTACACTAAATCCGCATGTCGTGGTGTTCATATTGCTGTAGGTTTCGCGCCTAGTCCCTGTGGAAAGGTAAAGCGCCTGCGGGCTCGTCCATGAGGAGGATTCGTTTATCCTCATAAGCCTCACCGGCTGGGCCAGGCATAGATCATAAACCGCCGCAAGTTCGGCCAGCTGCGCCATCCCCCGCTCGAGCCTCACGCCTTCAACGTATATCTCCAGAGGCGAGCCCATCGTAAAGTTTATCCCTGCTGCCGTCAAACTCCCGCCGGAGACCGACACGGGCCCGGTGTTTATATCGATAGCTTCGTCGCTATGCTGCGATGACGTTACAGCGGACGGCCTTACGGTTATACTGCCGAACCCGGTCCTGTCGGCGCCCTGTGAAGCGGGCGTCGTGTAGAAAAATCCGGAGGTTCCGCCGGCCGCTGATGCGCCAAGATTATAGGTAAAGACCGGGAAGTCATCGACATAGGCGGTCACACGGGACAGGTCGAACACGACCTTCATAGAGCATGCGCCGATAGTGGGATTGGCGAGGCTATCAGAAGAGCTCAGCCACTCCGTATCCATCTGCCAGCCTGTTATGCTCGCGAGATGTACCGTATCTCCGCCGTCCGTTACGAAGGCGTAACCGTTGCCGGCTTCATCCATTCCGAAGAATATGCCCGAATAGGCGCCGGCAGCGAAAGAGGCTATCCTCACTTCCGCCTCTACCGCGCCTGAAATAAGCGCGGGAGCCGCGGCCGCGGTAAAATATGTTCCGGCTTCCGGCGGCGGCATTAACTGATAATGGCCGTTGCCCTGCGCCTCATAGGACCATGCCGCATCGGACGGATACGCGGAAACAATGTATTCGAAATCGTCAAGGGCGCCGGCACCCAGGTTTAAGTTATCTATCCAGGCCGTATCGCCATCGGTCAGCGTATCCGCGGTGTTGGTGTACCTGAAGGTAATAGTGTGACTACCCGCTGTCAACTGGACAGTGTCCGTAAAACTGTTCCATGATCCGCGCGTGCCGGACAGCGTGACAGTTCTTTCGCCTGCCGTGCCGGCGTCAATTACGGCCTCCAGCGCCTTAGTTCCCGTATCGCAGTCCTCGGACAGGTACCAGTCAAACTCGAGGAGGTGATTCGCCGGGCAGGTGAACGTTTTTATTAATTCCGAGTACCCGGCGCCAAATACGGTTCCGGCCCGCGCCGAATATCCGAAGCCGCTGCCCGGGCTGTTTGCGCCTATGGAGAAAGCGCCCGTACCGGCCGCGGTGTATCCGGCGGGATAAAGCGTCGTTGGATTGAGAGAAGTCATAAAAAGCTTGTCTATGACGAATTCTCCCTGAGCGTTCTTTTGAGCGGTAAAGGAGATCGGCTTGATGCCTCCACCATTAAGATAGTCGTGGGCCGATATGTCGTCGATAATATTACCGGCTCTATCCACTATCATGGTCGTTGAGCCGAGCCCTGAAGCCGTATCGCTTGTATAGTAATAATTCACGCCGGATATCGTTATGAAATACGCGCCGCTGTCGGCATCGTATTGGGATGCGTTGACAGCCGTCATTTCAGCCGCGACCTCATCGGGTGACAGCACCGACGGTTCGCGTGGTTTTATACTGATAACGTTGCGGAGATTGACGGGTCCGCGGTGATCCGAAGAGAGATCCACCGTCAGGATGCCTGATGTCAGATAATGTTGGTTAGAAACCAGCCAACCACTAAACCCACCCCCACCCCAAGCCCTCATTTCCCAATTAAGCACTTCTCCGCCGGGCACATCTACCATAATACCGGGAGCTATGTCCACGTTGATATTGCCAAACGTCATAGTATTGACTTGCCAGAGTTCACAGTTAGTGCATTGTGCGATGGTGTGTCCGGTATAAATACCGTTGTCTATACGGACGTACCTGTTTGCCGTCTCGGTTGTTACCAAATAGATGTCTAATGACCAATTTCCGATCGGGTTGCCGTCGAGATCGACACCTATACCCGCCGCGGTCGTGTCATATATGGCGCCGGCTGCGCCGAGCAGCTCCGCAAGTTTATCGGTCACGGTTTTGGTTACCACGCCGCCCGATGAGTTATTCGTAAGATTAGTGAAGTCCCCCCACCTGTCGTACACACGAACAAAACATGTTGGAATATCACTTGGAACGGTCTTATTAGCCGCGGAAAGATCGATCACGGACGATCCTATCCTGAAGCTGGTCCCGCCATCATTCGATACGCGGCCCGCGGCGATCGCTCTGACGGCACCGGCAGACGAAAGCTCCATTTTGTTTCCTGCAGATATCCTCATGTTCGACGATATCTCATTCTGCCTGACACCCTCCGACCAGCCCGTAACGGGCGCGTCATCTTCGAAATCGTTCCTGTGCTGCAGAGCGCCGTCGCTTGTTTTACGGTAGAAGAAATCATCTATGAATCCGGCATCCAGGCCGCCTGTGCCGTCCGCGTCTTTGGCGTAGGTCCATTCGATACTGTAAGTAAAATCGGTACTGTCCGTAAACGTATAATCAAAGCTCACGTCCTGCCATCCTGTAGCCCCGCTCATCACGTTCTTGTCGGAGACAGCCGTTTTATCGCCTCCCGCCTTAGGCGTCTTGAATAGCTGCCAGCTGAAGTTGTCGCCCGCGGCGGACGACACCCGCCATTTGAAATATACGGACATCGGCACGTTGTTGGCGATATTACCCGGGAATGTGTACGTTATAGTAGAGCTCCCTGCGTTCGGTACCGCGCCGGTTCTTAAAGCGTATCCGTTCACAAGCCCGCTGACACGTCCGTACGTGCCGTTTTCGATGGTATTATTGGCGTCTATGGCAGCCTCGAGCGCGGACCAGGAACTGTAGTTAGTGAACGATGCCAAGTCGCTTTCGCGCACGTGCACGGAAACACCGTCTATGGTTATGGTCTCCCGGACCGCGTCTATAGTGACCGTACCGTTTATCACCGAAGGTATTAACGCCCCTGTAATCGCCTTTATTTTGCGCGCCACAAAACTGCCGTCTACCTTCACCATCTCAACGATTATTGAAACAGGCACCCTCGCGCCAAGAGCGGCGGAGTTGCCCGCTATGAGATTATTGAGCTCTGCATGGCTTAATCCCGCGTGTATGACGGTGTCCGGGGTAACCAAAACGGTCAGGCCGTTTATATGTATCGAAAGTATGGTACCGCCGCTGCTGGTGACATCGGACGTTTTGACATCGGCACTCGCCACAACGATAGCCGGGTCTATCTTTCGGTTCACCGTAACGACCGTTATAACCGTGCGCTCCAGCTCCTCTCCCGTACCTTCATCCACATATCTCTCTGTCCGGAATCTTATCGCCGCTTCCACTATTATGTTGTCGGCAAGAAGTTCTGCAAGCCCCGCCATGTCGGATACACCCTCAAAAACAGTCTGATCATTCGTAATTATAGGGCCGGGTATGCCCGCAAGGGTTATATCTGTCCCGAGGGCCTCGGATATTCGCCCATTGTACGTGCCGGTCGAGGCCGTCGGATCCGATACGACCTCTATATCCCGCGCCATTAAGACGCCATCCACAAGATCAAAGCTGACTCTGATAAAATTCCCGATTACGGCGGATAGCTCTACGGGGTCGTGGGATGCGTTCCGTATCAAACAATCGCTTCCTACCACAGCCTCCATGGGCAGACCGCTTATTGGCATACCGGTAAAGCTCAATGTAACCCTGCCCAGGTCATCTGTTCCTATGCCGGCCGCGCCGGTCGTCAGGACAACTTTCTGGACCGACCTCGTTCTCACCTTTAATCCGGTGACGGTCAGTATGCCGCCATCTGACACCGTAAAGACCACATCTACCTTCGTCGAGCGGGGTACGCCGGTATTGTACTCCAATATGTCGAAGAGCTGTTTAAGAGTGAGCGTCGTACCGTCATAATCCGTAATGTGGCCGCCCTCGGCGAGGTTTTCATCGCAGGCGACCGTGCCCAGGCCCAATATGGTTATCGTGGAGTTGGCGGGGTCCATCTCATCCATGACTGACGTAAGTGTGCCGTCAAATGACAGCGAATTAGCGGAGTCTGAAAGCACCTCTATCTTGGAGGCCTTCCATACGCCCGATTCCTTGAAATAGCTTACCCGGCAATAACTGCGCAGCGGGTCGGAGCCTAAATATGCCAGGAAGTCCTCTTGTGCTATGATTTCGTTGTGGGCCCCGAGCATCGTGGTAAAATCGCCGTATTCCACCTCGACTCCGTCTATAGTGACCTTTCCGGACTCTGCCGCCACGGTCCCTACCCTTACGGTATCGGTAAAATAGTAAGGTATCTCCGACTTCAGGGTAATCTGCAGCGCGCACCAGGTATCGTTCACTTTTTGCGCGACAAGGTTAACGGACATTTCCATGCCGACGGTTTCAAGATCGGACATTATGCCGCTCAGGCGCAGGGCCTTTTCGGCCGCGGTACCGTATATCTCGTCCCCGTTAAGATCGAATATCCTGGTGTTTTCATCTAAGGTCACGGTCTCGCCGCCGAACATCACGCTTATGGCGCCTGAAACCGATACATCGGTTATGATCCCGGATACCACGCTTATTCCCGCGGGATTTTTCAGGCTTTGAATCTCTCCGAAGACTGATATTAGCGGCATATCGGTCACGTGTATCGACGATATACCCCATGTATTGCCGCCTCCCTTTACGACGCCCAGATTGAAGTATGTGGACATAGGGTCGAAATTTAACAGCTCCGCGGCAATCTGCGATTCGGATATCCTGGAACCATCCCTGCCGTAATAGGCCGTGTATGGGGTGAGCGCCAGAGTATTGCCGTTTATAGTCAGGCTTCCTCCCGACAGGTATATCTCGAGCGCCAGCCCGCTATCATCCGCGGCTACATAGACTTCGGCATCGACCCTCCAGCCTTCCGATTGGAAGAGATTGTTAAGAGCCTGGGGAGTGATCTCGTTTCCGGTAGCATCGTAGATCTTGGTCGTGCCCGGGACAAGCTGATACGTAACCCCGTTGATCTCAGCCGTGATGTTGGCAGGGTCAGTCGCGTCCACGGTGTTCAGTATGCCGCTATTGGACAGAACGGTGATCTGTTTGGCGATAACTCCGCCCGATCCGTCAGGTGATCCGCTGACTCTTAAAGTGAGGCCGCCGGCGGGCGCGGTAGCCGCCAGAGCCGCCAAATCACAGAATGACAATATCGGCAGACCGTCGGGGTACTCGGTGTAGATGGTGCTGTCGTCTACCGTAAAAGTGACGTCGCTCATACGGAATGTGCCTTCTGCGGCACTGCCTGCTTCGGCACTGAAGGAGCCGGAGCTGGAACTTCCGGAAAATACGCCCGAATACGCGGTAGAACCAAGCATGCCGGCGATGCTGGCGATGCCGGCTGCCGCGAGGCCGCCCATCATGTTAGCTGGAATTTCTATGAAGGTGGAAACCCTGAAAGGATCTTCGGGTGTGCAGCGCAGCAGGACCCCCATTCCGACATAAAGCGCGCTGAAATCTATGGGCGTACCGGAGACGTTAAAGATCTGTGTCGCGCTGTCGATGGCATAGTCTATACCGCCGATCGTCACGCTGTCGGCGCTCAATCCTGTTATAGTGCCGAGCACCGGCGCTTCGTAATAGGTGAACTTCTGGGATACGCCCCACCTCTCGCTTATCACTTCGTTGAAGTCGTCGTAATTTTTCATCCTCTCATATATATATCTCATCCGCATCTGTTCATCAAAACAGAGTATTTTTGACAGCGGTCCGGTCTCGCTGCCGTACCTTACCACCGAGACCCCTGCGGCCTCCAGCGTCGAACCGGGACGGCCCTCCGTAATTCCGAGCTCCGAAAGTGTCCAATCACGAACTACCAGTTCACCCGTATCCGGACTGCGGTTGTAGCTGTATGTATGGACCGTGGTCACGGGCAGATACATGGTACTGGTACTGGTTGCGCCAGGGACCGATACATCGACCTGCTTGTACTCTTCCTGGGTCACTCTTATGAGCTGGCCGTTCAGGTCGTACCTGTACTCCGACCTGAAGACCGCGGTCATTATCGACTCCGTCATGTCTACTCCGACCTGGTATGACTGATACTGACTCACGCCGCTACTGTCGACGCTCAAATATGTCTCTCCGAATGAATTCAGTATGATTATGGAATCAAACGACGACAGCCATCCGCTGGCCTTCGTCCGAGCTATAACGGTCCTGAACCTGAGCGCAGGGTCGGCGTTAGCCGCGTCTCTTACATACTCGTACTGATAGAACGCGTAGACACCGTTACTCTGAACAAGGTAAGAGACCTCCTGCTCGTTGTATTCGTTGTATATATAATAGGTCTTGGTTATCTTCGTCGGGTCCATCCGGCTCGGAATAAAATCCTCGTACGCGGACGCGTCAAGAGCCGGGTCGTCAGGTAAATATACGGCGGTGATACCTGTCTGAGCCTCCACGAAAGTCCGTATCGGAATTGCTCCGGCCCCGGGCCCCATAAGTCCGCTGACATCGGTATTAAGCACCTCTTCGAACTGAATCGTAAAACTAAGGTCGCCGGATACTTCATCGTAGAAGTAGGCGGTCACGGAGTGCTCTCCCTCATACACATCGCCTGATCTCTTGGCGGCAAGCGAGTATATGGCTCTCGGTTCGTAGAAGCTGCCCCTGAGACATTCGAAGTATGTCTCCGAAACGCTCGTCACAACAGAGAAGAAACCATCGGTATAATCGGCCGCCTTATATTCCATGCTCGTCTTTTTGAGCATCTCGGTAACCGGATCGTAAGTGTAGGTCGTAATGCGGTGTGTCAAGGCATCGGTGGTATACTTGATCCTGTTATCCTGATATCTGTTAAGCTCATAATATACCGTATTGCCGGTGCCGGCCATAACCATACGGGTAACCTCGTCAAAAATATTGTCGTCTCCCGTAGGGGCCGAGCAGCCTGAATCAATATCGGAATAAGTCCAGTATTTGCTCTCATAGTAATATTCCTGCACCACTCCTTTACGGTCTACGCTCCACAGGGTTCTTTCTTCTTCTTTGTCGCCGCTAAACACGATCACGTTCAATATGTCAGAGGACGAAATCACTATATCTATGACCCCGCCCTGTGTTGTTGTATCATCCATCGGGACGGGGGTTCCGGTTGTGCAGTCCCCCGCATAAACGATCTGCTCCCTGAGAGCAGAAGAAGAAGTTACGGCCGCATTGTCGGCTCTCTCATACGGATTTCCCGGCCCGCTGTCATACATAAATACTGTCGAGTAGGCCGGTTCCGATTCGCCCGAATCGCTTACTCTATAAGTCAGGATATAATCAACGATCTCTTCGCCCCGCTCGTCACCGAAGTTAAAGGTTTCGCTTACTTTTATGGGGTACGGGTTGAGGATCCATCCCGTGGCGGGATCCACCTCATCCAGCCTGTAAGTCTCTATCTTTCTCAGGGCTTCCGTGCCGACGAGGTCCGGGTCTGATGCCCGCAGCATACCATCCCCGTAAAGATAGAGAGTGGAGAGCGATATCTCCTGATCATAGGTATAATTGAATGAGTAATCCGATATCTCCTCGCTCTTCGCGCCCGCAAAGAATATTTCCTGGATCCGTATGGAATCGGGATCCGCCGGAATAGCAATGTGGTCCTTTTTATATACGATCTGTTTTCGAAGCGCCGATTCCGAATCAGCGCTCTCCGCTCTCACAAGAGCGCCTAAACCCGCGGGATCTTCATAGTAATATTCAATGGTAGTCTTCAATATGGATGGGTCGTAGCTTCCGCCCGACTTCTTGAGATGGTAGTTCATCGTGTAGTCGGCGACCTCTTCGCCTTTTTCCCTGTCTACTGTTTCGCCGGTCTTCCTTAAGTTATTGACCGTGACCGACTGTAAAGCGGTCGTCTCGGTATATTGCAGGCCTTCTATGTCGGCCGAGGCGACGGTCTTATACGTGTTGGTCTGCGCGACCAGGTCGTCTGATGCGGCACCGTCAGCCCTGTTCTTGCTGGAGCCGTAGAAGTAGAAGGCCAGGCTGCGTATGTCTGTGGAGTCGTCGTATGTGCCGTCAGCGTTCTTCTCAAGCTTCCAGTTCTCGGTATAGTCGGCTACCTCTTCGCCCTTCTCGCGGGCTATTGTATCGGCGCCGACAGTCTCTTCCATGCTGTTATAGGTGATCGACTGCAGCGCGTTCTTCTCGTCGTATTCCAGGTCTTCTATGTCGGCCGAGGCGACGGTCTTATACGTGTTGGTCTGCGCGACCAGGTC
>CAZYZC010000024.1:0-11291 GCA_964650985.1 uncultured Planctomycetia bacterium
CGATATATCCTCGTCCGATACACATCTGGCGGAGATATTCAGTGTCGCCGTCCCTATAGAGGGAAGAGAAGATACTCTTCCGCAAAAAGGTCTGCTGGCGCCGACCGGAAGAGGCACTGATATACTCCAAAGGGAAAAGCTTCCCATAGAGGATATCAGGGCAAGAGCCGAGAAACTCGGGAGAAAAGATGCCGATATGAGTCTCGGTTTTAACTCGTTCAGGTGGGAGCTTTTAGAATGCGCGCTCAAAGAATTTGAACAGGAACTGCTTAACGAAGGCAAGCCGAACGGTCAGATGGCTTCGCTGAATATTGATTCGGATTTCTGGGGCCCTTTCACATCGACACAAAAAGAGTATATAGATTTTGTAAGAAAGAATGCTCCAAAAGAAGCCAAGGATAAGGCAGAAAAAGCCGCTAAAAAAGGACAAACTTTCGATAAGGACGCCTATATCGCCGGCAAACTTGAGTGGGCGCCGAAACACTGGGAGAGGGTGCGTAAAATATTTGAAACCGCGGAAAATAGAGTCAATGAAACACGCTCAACCGATAAAAAAATCGTGGCTTTTGATGCGTCCCGCGACCGCGGCGTCATGCAGGGGATAAGCTACGGAACTGCCTTAAGCAGAGTCTCCGATATATCCAACACCTCCGAGTGGTGGGATTGGGGCATCATGGCGGATGCCTATAATTCACTCGCGATCCTACTTAAACAACCAAAAGATAAAGATTATAGCGAAGCGTGGCAGCAAGAGCGGCTGCGCCGGTACTTCCGTCTTCCTTCAAGGGAAAATTGGACAAAAGGCTCAACCCTCGGTTCCGTGGAGGTAAAAAATTCTATGATACTAAACTCCACCGTACGCAAGGGGCGTGTTACGAACAGCATCGTGATAAACAGCGTTGCCGAAGTGCTCAATATAGATAACGCGATCGTGATCGGCAGTTTTATCTACCTGCTGGATGCCAAGGGTAAGAATATCATTACCGACGTAGTCGCCGAAAAAGAAGAGACTATTTCTCTTGAGCAGGAGGAGGTGCTTTCGGCTCATTATCCCGGGCGGCAAGTAAGGCTGTACGAATATTTTGGTAAGGAAATTATTGAGGGTAAGGAAAAGGACAAAGATATCGGCAAAGACTATGGCGCTACCGTCACTATCGGAACGCATCATGAGAACGCGATGTCCGCACAGGTCCTGTCAGAAGAGCTTAAGAATATTTCTAACGCTGACCGCGAGATTTCAAAAGCCCGCGCGATAGTGCATTATTTTACAATGCAGGGATTGTATGAAGAGTTATATGATTATCTTTTGGCCCGCGTAAAGGGCAGCGGCCTCAAGCTCGGTATACTTGACCTCGGTCTTTTGCCCGAAATACGCATCGAGGCTATGCATAGATTGATTGAACAAGGGCTTGTTAAGGAAGCGCCTGCGGTGTCCGGGAGTTTTCCTGTCGTGTATCAGATGATCTTCGGGCTCCACGCGCCGGACGCGCAACCCGAAGTGGATGTTCTGGTAACAAAATTTGAGGCCTACGCGGAGATGGCAAAGACTCATAGGATAGCGAAGATGGGAACGAGCGGCATACGCGGTGTTGCCGATGAAGAGAGCGATCAGATCGTCCTGACGGACATGGAGACATATATCAACAAGAAGGCGGAATTAGAATATCTGAAAGATTTGGACCGCACATCATCGCTTCCTTCGGATCACCCGCTTACGCCGATGATACGGAAAGGTGTTATAAAACTTCGCGATTATATCGCTTTAGGAGGCGACAGGCGTAAGCATACCGCGCGTATTCTCATAGCGCACGCCGTAGCAATCCTTGATGCAGGGTTTAATGTAGACTATCAGGGACTTACCCCTACGCCGTCGTTGGCTAACTTCGGATTTAATGTTAAGAAAGAGACGAGTATGGAGATTACCGCGAGCCATAATCCTGAGGATCAAAATGGCTCAAAGACTAATTCTAGTTACAGGGAGATGTTAAAGCCGGAAGAGCCGGCCTTGCAGCCATACATAAAACGTGTCCGGTGGCAGGTATGGTCACAATCACAGGAAGAGAGTTATTTCAATAAGAAGAAAGGCATGTTTAAATCCACAGGTGAACTGGAAGGGGATCAAAAAAAGACACTGTTACAGGCGCGCTCAACGATACTTATAAATCCGGAAGGGGAGGTTAATAGAAATAACCTAAATAGGGCGGAAACGGTAACGGCCCTCAATGGCAAGCTTATGTCGCAGGCGAACGCCGAATTCATGAAACGTTTCGCGGAAGCCTTCGACTACCAGTCGAAACCGCTTGAAGGCATGAAGATCGTATTCTGGCAGCAATCCACGGTCGGAAATGAATTATATCCGGACATCCTGGAGCTTCTCGGGGCTACGGTTTACCGTGAGGGAAGGTCAGAGGAATTCGTGCCGGTCGATACGGAAAATTTAAGCGAAGAACACAAGAAAATACTGAAGGATTTAGTAAAAAAGTATAATGCCGATGCGGTATTGTCCGCGGACGGCGATGCCGATCGTCCGGTCGTATGCGACGAAAATGGAAATTTCATATTTGGAGACAAGCTCGGCGTGCTTACCGACCTCTATCTTGGCCTTGATTTTGTCGCTGCCCCTGTGACCGGAACTACAACCGCCATTAATGTTCTGCGTGACAAGAAAGACGTAAAGGTCGTTGAAACCAATGTAGGGTCGCCTTTTGTGATAGACGCAATGGAGGCCGAGGCAAGAGATTTAAATGCCAAAGCCAGGCGCGGCGGGTTCGAAGTGAACGGAGGGTTTTTGCTTCATAGTTCTATTACCTTGCCAAATGGCCGGTCTATCGCGGCGTTGGGCACTCGAGACGCTTTTCTACCGATGATATGCGTGCTCATGTACGCCAAGCAGGAAACGCCGCAAAAAGGAAAGATATCTCTCAGCAGGCTTGTCAATTCCACTTTTACCGGTAAGAAGTATACAGGAGACAGGGCGTCGGGGCTTGTCCAAAATCTTCCAGGCAAAAAACCAGCCATAACGCCCGGCTGTGAGGCTTATAAGCCTGAGATGGGGCCGGCTATAATAGAGATGTTCTCGCCATTTGGTAAGACTATATTGAGCGTTACTTTCGAGCCTAATGGCTCGATGACTTTCATCGCCAAAGATAAGCCGCTTGAGTCGCAGGAGGCGGACCACCTTCTTGGCGACCATATGCGCTATATTCAGCAACGGCTTGGTTTATTTATATCAAAACTACCCGGCCTGGCGGGTGTTCCTATTTCGCGGATAAATTATCAGGATGGGTTACGGGTTTATATGAGGAACGGCGAAATAGTCCACTTCAGGCCATCGGGCAACGCGGCGCAGTTCAGGATCTACGCCGAAGCCGCGAGCGAAGCACGAGCTCAGGCGATCGTGGATGCCGCTGTATTGCCTGACTCGGGAGTTCTTGTCCAGCTTATTCAGGATTATGCCCGGGAATCAGTTATCGACAGGGCAACCCCCTTAATGACTCTTTCTGCAACGCCGGGGCGTTTTTCTGTTATGCCTAAATTCGACAGTCGCGCGGTCTCGCCCCGCGATGAAGGCAGCCTCACGCCGTACATCACCCAAACTATTGACATGAGAGGCAATTTTGTGCAAAATGGCCAGGTTGATGACGAGATACTGAGAACGCTCGCAGCTCAAGTATATAGGAACAACGTGAAGGTTGATCCTCGGGGTCAGCCGGCGGTCGACCAGTCGCTTAATTCCTCGGACTATGCAATAATTGAAAGGATCATTAAAGGCGTGAAGAACAGGCTTGCTGCAGAGAGAACACAGACTTCCAGAAGCGCAGATTCGTTTGAGGGTGTTTCGACTGAGATGGTGGACGAAGTGACCTCACGCGTTATCCAGTCCGTTATAATACCGGAGGATATAGGTACCAATACGGCGGCACAAGCCATGTTGCGTGATGCTGTCGTGAAGAATATAAGCAAGGCCGACGCCGATAGAGGCCTTGTGGATTACATCACAGATAAGATAATACAGGGCGTGAACGCCGTCAGGATAGCCAACAAGGTCGATGCTCAGGCCGTTACGGTAAGGTTCCTGGCCCAGTATGGTATCAGGGCCGGTATCGATACGAAGACCGGCGCGCTGGTGATAGAGACTCCCAATGCTTATCTGGACAGAGGACAGCATGACGCCACATATGCCAAGGACCGGCGCGTGGTATCCGATTCACTTGTTGTTCTGCCCGGCCTTTTTAACGAGCACCAGTTGGAAACCCAGTATGATATGAACCACGGTATCGTCGGGGTGCCCGCCGAGCTTGCGAAGTTCGGGACAAACGGCAAAATACACGACACCTTCTTTCCGCAGGTCAGTCCGCTTTTTGCCGGATCGATGCAGTATCAGGCCACAGGGGCTCATTATCAGGCAAATGCCTTCGATATTAAGTATGTAACGGAAGGCAAGGGCGTCCAGTATCTCGTCAAGTTTGATGCCGCCGGCAAGGTGGTGGATACGATAAGGCAGGAGATGGTGCCGGGGGCTTACGTATATGCGCTGCCTGGATATGTAGATGTTGTCGTAAATAAAGGCGGTTTGAGATTTACGGATATATCGTATGAATTGACCGATAACGAAGCTGCTGCCTTCGGGGTGGATACCGCTAACAGGAAGGCCCTGGAAGCGCTGGCCACAAAAGGCATGCCGCACGTATTATATATGGTCAACGGACGTGAGCGGGTTGCGGTAAATCCTGATAGGGCTTTTAAGGGCAATCTTGGCATGAAGGGCGCCCAAGGCGTGCAGGTAAAGGATGAAGATAATAAAGCTATAGACCTGCTCAATCTGTATAAAAGTGATGCACCCAGGGTGGCGGATATGATGTCGGTCGGGTTCCTGAACGAAGTTTTAGCCGAGATATCGAAGACCTCAACGGTGGAGATGCTGGTAACCGCCGGAGTCCTTGGGGCGGACATCGCCGCCCGCGCGGCGGCTGAAGCCAAATTGGCCGAGATGCGCAATGCGCATCTGCCTATACAGGTCAAACCGGTCAAAAAATCAGATTGGAATCTGTCGAAATGGGGTCATCCGATTCTGGTTAAAAAAGACGGCCAGTGGCGTATTAGTAGCAGCAATATTCTCGCGAGGCATGGGCTTAAGACGCCTGAAGACGTGATAAGACGGGCTGAGGAGCGGGGTATTTTAGAGCCCGGTGCCTCCGATGAAGAGATAGCGGAAGTGCGCGTTGCGGAGGAATTATACGGCGCCGGAGAAATAGTGATTAACGGTATAAGGCTGCCCGTACCTGCCGGTATGAAGCCGGAGATAACGGCCAAGGAGCTGGATGCCGCCGATACCCTCTCTCTGCAGTCCCACGAATTCGACGAGACTTTCACGGCGCTTGCAGATGGTTGGGTATTTCTAGCCTTTAAGAAGGACATACAGGACGGTGAGTTACTGCTCAGAGAACTTCTTACCGGTGAGGTGGAAGACACTCTTCATCGCGTACCAGTTCATAAAGGGGATGTCGTGTCAGTACCTGCAGGAACACCCCATGCTTATGCCGTGTTGCATAAAGGGGATGTGATGGATCTGCAGGAGTTGAAGAAGGTCACAGCCGAGCAGGATAGAACCGGTACCCAATCATTATGTGACAGGCTTAAGCTAGAAGACAAGAGAAAAGATATAGATGAAAAAGATAGAGTCCCTGCCACTGAAGTCAGGAGGAACCTGGCCGTGATGATAAAGGGGATGCTGCCGGTGCTGCCGGAAAGGATCCCGACAGATAATGAAAAATATACGGAATTGACCGGGAAGATTCTCGCTGTAGCTAAGGCAGAACTCCAGGCCAATTATGGATACACTCCGGTCGAGGCCGACGAGGCGGTGAGAAAAGATAAGGACGCCTTGACGATGACCCGCGAAAAGATAGATAAGAATATAGCTTCCATAAAGAAGACCGCGGAAAATCCGGAAAAGTTCAAGGTCGCTAAGATGGTTGTCAATGTCTCAGACAGCGGAAAGAGCACGCACGAGCTATTGTCAGATAATCCCGGATTTACGTGGCAGCGCTATACGATCGCGCAGGGCGAGACTATTTCTGCCGATTATTTATCTGTCATAAGCCGGGTCCACAGGCTTGTGGTGGAGTCCGGTGAGGTTGAGGTAATAGATAAAGCCACCGGCGACCCGAAGGCTACAATACGCCAGGGTGAAGCCTACCTCGTCGAGGCAAATAAAGCCGGGCAGTATGATATCCTTGCGACGAAAGGGCCGGCTGTCGTTTATAGCGACTACAGCCCGACACATGCGGGTGAGCTCTTAGTTACTTCCGCATATCAGGCCATGAAGCGCGTGATCGCGCGTCCGGATCAAAAGACATTTACCATGTTGGTGCCAAAAGGGATATATAACGGGAATGATTTTATAGAAGATAAAAATATGATATCTCAGGCAACCGGAGGAAGGGTAACGTTACGCCAGTATGACGATATAGGTGAGATAATAAATGTTAACCCGGAAACGGACGTTATTATCGCCACGGAAATAGACATAACAAGGCTCGAAAAAGACAAAGATGGGAAGATCAATATGTCTACAAAAACGGCGAGGATATTGCCTATCAGTAGTAAGTATATCATCGATATTAAAAAACCTGGAAGTGAGCATATTACCGGTTACGCCCGTGAGTTGGAGGCGATCGGCATCATCCTTGGAAATACGGAGACTAAAGATATCACGGATAATGGAGGACGGGGAAACGAGCGCGGGATGGAGCTCTATAATCTGCTGAGAGGAAGAACTGAAATATCGAATATCTCGAAACTTACCGCTCTTATCAACACTGATCCGAATAATCCAGTGGCGATAAACGAAAGATTGGCGAATTTACTCAAGTTACCTATCATGGTGCCGTTCGATGTCAATAGAGAGATAGATAGCGCGGTCAAGAGCCGCCGTCAGGCCCTCTGGAGCGCGTAATTAATAGCGTATAGCATATAGGAAAATGGCGCCCGGTATTGGGTTGGGCGATTTTTTTGACCCCGAGATAAGTATTGTTTATTTAACATTAATATGAGAGGTGTAGTGGAAATACCGCGACATTCCACGGTCTTCAGATCCATAGCATGGGTTGTTGTATTTACGCAGCTCTTCGCCGGTTCCGCCTTTGCCGATATTAAGTCTTTTTCAAAAGCCACCCTTGCCCCTCAATATCTAAGCCAATCAAATCCACCTGACAAAAACGCTGCTCAGGAAACCAAATTGATTATTGGTATAACTAGCGTCCTGGACTATATAGGGCGTCGCCACTTCGTTGACAGAAGGCCTATTGAAACTATTCAGAGAGATACCCGCGACCAATTCAGGAATACTCCGTCATGGCTGGATGCCATAGAGTTTAAGAGCCTGAAGATGGATGGTGATGCCCTGACCCTTCTATATAAAGATCCGGAAGATGAAAAATCCCATCAGGCGCGCATATCTCCCAGAGACCACGGCGCTTCAGAGGATTTTGGAATAAAATTACGTGCAGAGCGTCCCGAGAAAGGTTTCGACAGGGATCTGAGAGGCAAGGATTCCGAACCCTCGAACGATAAGATAATAGAGCTTATCAAATCCGGTAACATAATCGAGGTCTCCTATTCGGAGTCCGCCGAGCGTCTTTTTGCGCACCGTGTTAAATTTATAGAAAAATACGATGAACTCCGCGCCAATCCATCCGCATACCTGGTAAATCTAAAGGACCCTGTTCCTATGGAGCAGATAGTGAATTCCGAACAAGCTGCGGCAATTATGAACTGGCTGCGTACCCATAAAGCCCCAAAGGATGACAATAACCCCGAAAGATATATAAAATTCAGGATAGCTTTGGGAAATAGCGTCCTGCATTGGGCCGGAAATGCCGATAGCTCTAACATGTTACACGCCGGCAAGCGAGATGCTGTTATATATCTCGGACACGACTTTCTTAAGTATATATTCCAGCCCGGGAACGAAGAGCATGTTAAGGATGTATTAGATAAGGACGAATACATGCATATACTGAAACCTGAATTTAAACATACTAAAAAGTTGAGTAAAGAATATCTTGATCGAATAGCGGAGCTGGAGGACCTGGCCCGGCGCGGCATGATCACCGAAGGGGTAAGTCACCGTACCTTTTGGGGATTTAGAAATGAGATAGGCCTCGATCTTATAGATGAAGTGAAGGATAAAAAAGAAAGAAGGTCCTTAATGGGTACTACGGACCTTGAGATATTGGAGATCGATCCTTCCAGGGTGGATGTCAGGCTTGCCCTCTCAGATGAAATAGATTTCATGCCTAACAGGTTTAACCGGTGGGACGGCATAGTTCGTAGCGCGAACGTGGCGAAGGTTGTAGTGCCGCAGGGACGCTTTAGAACTAAACCTCTGCGTGGCGTGGTGCGCGAAGAGATAGCCGTGCCTTCAGATGAGGTCAGCGATAGTTATTCCGCGATGCGCCAGAGTATATATGCGCCTGTAATAAAAGACCATCTTGAAAATCTCGATCTCGATATCAACGATCTTACCAACGATCCGTCTTTTATAGGGTATGTAGGTAACGGCAATCTTCTAATGAATCAGGCTATAGTCGCCTGGAAGAACAAGGTTCTGTATATGTTAAACGGCGAATCCCTTGAAAGAGATTATCCGTGTTTAGTGCGGTTCAAAAACGGTAAGATGGCGATAAGGCGCCTTAGATTTATTCAGGCTAAGGATTATCCTCACATTCTCGATATCGATAATAATTCCAAAGATATAACCGATGAAGTTATTTTCGCCAGTTCAGGCATAAGCGTATTGCGCGGAGGAGCCGACAGCCCGGTGGTTAATTTTATAAAGACCGGAGGTAAAGAACCCGGGGCAGGGGCAGATAATGAGCTGTGGCAGGATTACGATATCAGGCATTACGCGTCACTTCCGTTTTTAGGCTCTGAGTTGGGCGCGTTCGGTATGAGCCAGATGTATCCCAAGGGAGGTGCGGATAAAGATCTGATAGCCAGGACCGTTGCCAGATTGCCGGTAGAGTTAAAGTACGAGGACGCCTATCTTCCAAAGCTGCTCGAAACCCTTGCGCGCATGGGTTACGATGATGCAAAAAGTCCGAATGACATACCGCGATTCAAATATTTTCTGAATAAGAAAAATTCCACCGTCACGCTTCGTATAGAGCCGGCTTTATATCCGCACAATATATGCGTGGAGACCGAGGATGGAAAAATAGTGTTTATAATAGCGCGCGGCAGATCCAGTAATAAGGGCATGGCTATAGCCGATATACCCAGAATGCTTAAGAGTATAGGGATAAGAGCCAAGAACGCAGTTGTTTTCGATAACGGCGGCGACGCGATAATGAACTTTAAGGGTGTAAACGTGGCGCCATCATTCATACAACCGCCGCGCGAATGGATTATGTCTATGTTCGTATTCAAGCGCAATAATGCTCCGGCACAGACAGGGCGGAAGAAACGGGTTCATGTCGCGAAAGACGAGTTTGGCAAAGCTCATGACCGGGTCAGATTCTTCAGGAGCCTTTATCGTTATGTGGAGCGCAGGAAGGATGTCCGGGAAAAAGACTACAGCCAAGACGTCATCCAGACTGAGCGTTTTATTCTGGGGAACAGCGAATTTATTGCAAGCCAACTTGAAAAAGCCCTCGATAGTCTCGATTCTTACATAGCGTTAAGGGCAGATGTCAATTTCACGAAGCCGGAAGAGGACAGCACTCAAGATGAAAAGGATAAGTATGAAAAGGAAAAGAGGGGTTATGCGGCGGCGCTCCGCTGGAAACTGAATTCTATACTGGCCGGAGCCATATTGCACGAAGAAGATGTGCGGGAGCTTTTAAAAGGCGCTAAGAATATAGCCGATTATGATGCGATGCTTAGGGATATAGTGTCGAAGCTCATCTATGCAAGCGGGCAGAATAGCACAGGATTAGAACTCGAAGAGAGTGACCTTAAGATACTGCCGGAAATCTGGAGAATAAGATTTGCCTCGTACTTTGTCACATTCTTTAATGGCCGGGAAGACCCCGAATATACACACCTGGAACTTTCCGATGCGAACGAATATATAGAGCGCTTAGCAAAGGAGCATAAAGTCGGAGCTTTGTTCGATATGCTTCTCGCTTTCCGGCGCCTGGATAAGTCCGTAAGATATGGCGACAAATTAATAGATGAGATAGCGCGCAAAACCTTTAGAATCCTTGAAACTCGAACAAATACGGAAGAGGTCTCCGTGGTGCCTGTGCGCGGTGTAAACGATTCGAGTACTATAATAAAGAAATCCCTCTTTGCGTTAAAGGATGGATCCTTAAGGAAAGGAACTCCGAACCGTATAATTACACTCGCCAAGCAGCGTCAGATAGATTTAAGTCAAATGGTGATAGATGCCAAGACCTTCGATGATCTCGATGGCGAAACCGACAAAGAAAGAGTTTGGAAACAAGCGGATTCATCTCCCAACTACCGTAACGACTGGATAGAGATCGCGCCATCGGCCAAGATAATTTATGCCTCAGAGAAGGTCGTTGCGTATCTGAACAGGATCGGCAATATAGAGCTTGTTGTAAGGGGCAATGACCTAAAGCGCGTCGGGGAAGGCAAAGACATATCGCGTATGTCCGTAATACTGGACCAGATGACTAACAAGGTCATAGCTTTGAATATATCCGAAGATAATCTTCCGCTTTCGCGCACTACTCTAGCCATTCAGCTTAACGATTCCGGCATATTTGATAAATATCCGAGCTTAAAAGACGTGCTTGAGACTAATCTTGTCTGGGAAGAGCCGAGCGCCGAAGCCCGTGAGAAAGATATCATCGACCTGTCGCAAATCGACTATGCCCTGATACAGAGGGCCATGAAAGATCCTGCGGGTATAACCAAGCCGGAGGATGTGCTGAAGCTGATGGACTTCAAGTATTGCAAGGCGAAGGTCATACGTCAGTATGCCCTTGAGGCGCTTATGCGTATATATGATACCGGCCATCCATTTTTTACGATGACCGCTCAGGACGGCCCCAAAAAAGGGCAGGTAGTTATGGATGACGAGAAGATGAAGATGGTGATCATAGATTTCCTGTTTCAGGACATAGAAGAAGACTTCAGAATAATAGAAAGGGCGATAAAAAATGATAAGCCCTTTGTAGCCAGCATATGCAAAGGAGTGTTTGGCGTAAAGGAGCCCGTTGATCTTGAAAGAGACATAGCTCTAATAAGCGTAGAGTTTTTACGGCATGAATCGGGAAGGTCCGTATACAAGGCGATATTCGATTTTTCAAAGGCCG
>CAZYZC010000025.1:0-10838 GCA_964650985.1 uncultured Planctomycetia bacterium
CCTGTATGAGGTCAAACTCGCTGAAAGATTCCGGGGCGGTGAGTGATAATCTTGTATGAGTAGGGTAAGATAGCTCAAAAAAGATAATGGCTTTAAACGAAGATTTCAGTATTAAGCTATTTTTAAGCTGTAAAGTATTTTCGAGTAATTTCTGCAATATCAATAACAGAAATAGGGCATAGCTACTACGCTTCAATCTCAGCGTATTATCAATAAGAATCAATAATGATATAAAGAACAATAAAGCTAACGCTTTTATTTATACTACGTATGTAGTAAAAGAAGCGTTAGCTAAAAGCTTTAAGCTACGCTATATATAATAACTACGTTATTAAGAATTGACTTATTTCTTGTTCGTCTGCACTCGCAATAAAACGAATTTCTGCTGAAATTCTTAGCATACGTATTTATCTTACTTTAAAAAGTAAATATCTCGCTAAACGCTTTTAAAGATGTTAATATTCACTACGTTCATACACTTAATGCTGAAAACAGAGAATGTTGATACAGAGCAAGCCAGCATCCGACAATAGATAGAATATTTCCCTAGACAATGGTGTGATTTCAATTAGCTACGATTTTAGCACCTATTTTTTAATATGAACAATACATCACTTGAGTGAGTTCTTGCAACCTTGACAGGTATAGCCATAATTTAAAGAACCAGAATCAGATTTTAAATATTTCATGTTTTAGAATAATCGTTTGTTTACATAGTATCATAATATGTAAATTTATATTTTTTTGAAAACAGCAAAAGCTTGTCTCGCTCACTGCAATAGTGTAAGCTTTATATATGAGAAGATATAAGCTGACAAATAAAAAATTTAATAAGTCGAAGTTAAAAAGCGAAAAAGAACGCTATATTTCTACAGCAGAATTCGTTAATAAATTCCCTGAAAAAATTCGAGATTTAACTGCATATTATGCGTTGCCCGAATCACCTAAAATAAGCGGTAGGCTTTTTCGACTTTATATAGCTAAAGGACTCATGCCAAAACCCTGTAGTTGTAACAGAAAGGCATACTATAGTAATTCATTGGGTATGTACAGGATGCTTTTTGTGGTATGGTATTTAAGGCATTTTAGAAGAACATCTGATAAAGAAATTCTAACGTTTTTTAAGAAGAAAGGTGAACTTAAGCAAATCGCTTTATTGCTCGACCAGGATAAGTTTTTGCACAAAATACTTAAAGCAGGAAACCTTGCCACAGCTTTACGATACAGTGAATATTTGTATGAAGAAGAGATAGATTATGCTTATCCTATCTGGGTAGGGATAGAATATGTTCATAAAATCATAAAACGTTTCCTTAAGCGAGACATAGAAAGACTCAGAGGAAATATCAAAGATACTTTTACCCCACCATTAGATGAGAATGAAAAGATTTACGTAAGAAATCGTATCAAATGGTACAAAAAAATTGTGGGAGAAATAAATAAGGCTTTTTATGAAGCGAAGCGGTTAAGAATAGGAATATGAATTTGGCACAATTTGGCAATAAAGTATGTAACTTTTTCGGTTTTTAACAAAGTCGTATGATATAATAGTAGTGAGAAGATAGAGAAGACAATAAAGATAAAAAGGTAGTTTTGCCACAGTTATTGATGTAAGAATGATTTAATAATTGTGGCATTTTATTCAAAATATTCTAAGGGAGGTGAAACTATAATACATTGATTCGCATAATATTGTCAGTTGTGAGGACGCTTGTTTTAATGACAGGAATTCGAATGATGTAACACTGCATACCATCTCTTTTCTCAGTTTTCCGATATATTCTCAGTTGATATTCCGTTAAAGTTCAGTAAGATATTTATGTAAACATAAATAGTTTTTCTGTCTATTTGTGTCTGTGGATTCTCAAAACATTTAAAAAGGAGAGCAGAAAATGGACTACCTTTCAGGAACACATATCATAGTTGCGAAGAAGCTTTTTATCTGCGAGAGTTGTAAAAGCGAAATTCGTCCGCAAGAGACATACATGATGCGTCGTATCGTGATTATTCCTAATAAGCAGAATGACGATAAAAGATATCATTTCAGGTGTGCTCTTAACCTGCCGGACTTAAGCGAAGAAGAGCGAAAAAAGATAGAAGAAACACGTCAAAATAATGCCAATCAAGATATGCTAATAGATGCTATTAAGAAAAAACTCATATCTTGCGAATATCAAGGATGTCTAACGTTTTTCTTCTGTAACTCAATAGCGTCAATAACAAAAAGTTTTCTTATATTGACGAAGAACGCTCAACCATTCGTAGTGTCTGTAGCTCCCTATAAAGCACCAATACCTACATGGCTTGTGAAAAAATTTCAGTACATTAAAAAAATCAATGGCGATGTTTGTAATGTAAGCACTATCGAAGAGTTTGAAGCAGTGCTTAAAACTTATGTTAACAGTAATTAATAAGAAATAGCGTATAACAGATAAAGATATAGATTAAAAAATTTAATAAGGAAGGAGAAACTAAACATGCCAGAAAAATATTTTAACATGGACAAAAAGTTGATTACCATTGCAGAGATGTATGAATATTTGCATGTACGTAGAGGTATGCTCATGAAATTAGTTAAGTCAGGGATGATTCCGCATATTCTAATTGGAAGACGCATAAGATTTGTCCCCGATGAGATAGAACGCTGGTTGCGAAGAAATCGTATACCTAAAGATAGGTCGATTGCTTAAATTTAATAAGAAAAGGGGAACGAAACAATGGAAAGTAAATATTTTGGTAACGAAGAAAGACTGCTAACCGTTGCTGATATTTGTAGAATTCTTACTGTGGCACCGTTCACGCTTTATAAATGGCGAACTTACAAGCACATGCCGTATGTAAAGTTAGGCGTAAATGGTCGCATACGATACAGGGTCTCCGATGTTGAAAAATGGTTAGAAACTTATCACAGTTAAACAATCGTATAAAAAGATATTAACTAATAAAAATTTAAAGTCTGCGTCTTAAGGTTGCTTCAAAAGGTCAAGTTTATGTTCAAGACGCTCCATAGAAATGGGGCGGAAAATGGCCAACAAAAATGAAAATAAGAATCAAATTGAAATAAAGGAACTCGAAGATAGATATGAAATATTCGTTAATTACGCTTTTGAAACCACGGCACCTATCACAGAACGCACAATTTTAGTAAGTTCAGCGTATGGTTTGGGTTTGGATGAAGCTAAAAATTTTAAACTTTATGATAATTGCAAATTTCAAGTCAAAAAAGCTGATATTGTGCTCGTGAATGGGGATAGCGGTTCAGGCAAGAGTTGGATACTTGAGAATGTCTTCAAGAAAATAGAAGGAGCGATTTCCATGAGTGATATAAAGATAGCCAATGACGAAGTTGTTATTGAAGGGATTGGCAAAGACTTAAATGACGCTCTCATGAAACTGAACATTGCGGGATTAGGCGATGCGTTCTTGTATCTTCGCAAGTATTCACAGCTTTCGGACGGCCAAAAATATCGATATAAGATAGCAAAACTTCTTGATTGTGACGATAAGGATATTTGGATTTTAGATGAATTTTGTGCGACGCTTTCACGCACACAGGCTCAGATTATTTCTTTTAATCTGCAAAAAATCGCTCGCAAACTTGGCAAAACAATAATTGTCGCTACCACTCATACAGACTTATTCGACCATATTCGTCCAAATCTTCATATCGTTAAGGGTTTTGGTTCGGATGTCAGCACTGGTTACTATGACGATATATGTTGGAAGGATAAAAAACTCGATATATTAAACGATATTACGATTGAAGAGGGGTCATCGCTTGATTATTCCAAGCTTAAAGATTACCACTATCGGCAAGCTCATCTGCCAGCCGTCAAAAAAATTTACAGGATGCTTTATCGTGACAAATTAATAGGTGTCATGGTTATTTCATATCCCCATTTGACCCTAAAGGCACGCAACATCTACACAGGAAATGCTTACGCTAAAATGAGCAAAGAAAATTGCGATAGATTAAATGCTGACTTCGAGTGCATCGCACGTGTGATAATCGACCCGGTGTTTAGAGGTATTGGTTTAGCCCATTACTTTGTTGAACAGTATCTCGAAAAATTTGCTCAAACCAAGTATGTCGAGACAATTTCCGTCCTTTCAACCTCAAATCCTTTCTTCGAAAAAGCCGGCATGGTGCCTATCCCGGTAGGCGACGATGTGAACAGATTAAAGTCAGTTAAGCGGCTTGAGCAATTCGGATATGACGTCCGGCTATTATCAAGTGCAAGGTATAACGAATCAATATATGACACTTTGACAGATGAGCAGAAAGAAGCAGTAAAAAATATCGTAAAAAGCGTCTTAAAAAAGTATAAGGGGCAGATTCCAAAGCTCTTTTCGCAGGATAAAAATATCGACAAGGTGGTCGACGAGAATTTGTTCGAATTGATGAAGGAGTTACTCCGTAACCGAACACTGTATCTTGTGAAAAAGATGAGAGATTAATCGGGTAAATGTCGTTTCCCGACGGGGTAAGGAAGGAAAAAGCTGGTTAAAGTCCTTGCTTCCGAAGCGTTCGGCGTCTTATCATTAAAACAGTATCTATCAGGTAGCATATGCTATCAAAGATAAAAAATCGGAGCAAAAGATAATTCGATGGGTTTCATTAAAAAGCAAAATAGCATCTTAGTTAAAAGTTTGATGTTTCCGTTTCTGTTTAATAGATGCGGAAAGGACAGGAGATGGATTCAAAAAAGCTGTTATCACCGAAAGAACTGGCTGAATATATGGGAATAAGCATAGGAACCGTTTATTCTTATACATATCAAAAGTTAATACCCTACATTAAGATTGGGCGACTTGCACGATTTGAGCCAGTTGCAGTTGAGGCGTGGATAAAGGAAAGACGCATAGAGCCGTTCAGAATGAATTAATTTTTCGACATGGTTGGCATAAAAGTATAAAAAGATAAACACTGCCATCAGCGTGTCGATAAAAGGTTAATTTAAGAGAGAAATTTATGGGAATATTGAAAAGAAAAGACGTTTACTACATCGACTATAATTACATGGGTAAGCGTATAAGAGAAGCCGTCAGTGAATCAAAAAAGATAGCTGAAGCTGTTCTGCATAAACGTAAGACTGAAATTGCAGAAGGCAAATTCTTAGATGTCAGAAAAGAGCACAATATAAAATTCGAAGAATTTGCTAAAATCTATCTTGAGCTTCACTCTAATGTTAATAAACGACCCAGAGTTGCTCGGCGAGATTTTTTTCTTATAAATAGGCTTGGGGAGCATTTTAATGGCAAACGTCTTTACGAAATAAGTCCTCAATCTATTGAGCAATACAAATCCGATAGAATCACGGACGTTGCCCCTGCTACTGTGAATAGAGAATTAGCGTGTCTGAAGTGTATGTTTAACAAGGCAATCGCATGGGGTAAGGCACATGATAACCCTGTTTGCAAGGTGAAGCTATTCAAGGAGAATAATCAAAGATTACGCTATCTTGAGAAGAATGAAATAAAAAAGCTATTAGATAATGCACCAGAGCATTTAAAGCCAATTCTGATAGTAGCGGTCTTTACAGGAATGCGTAAGTCAGAAATTCTAACCCTTGAATGGAAGAATATAAGTTTTGAGCAAGATATAATATACCTGCTTCAAACAAAGAATGGTGAACGTAGAGAAGTCTTGATGAATAATACTGTCAAGAACGCTCTATTAGCTGTTCCTAAGCACAAGGATAGCTCTTATGTCTTTTGCCACAAGAACGGAAAGCCCTATCTAAATGTGAGAAAATCTTTTGATGCAACATTAATAAAATGTGGTATAATTGGCTTCAGATTTCACGATTTGAGACACACTTTCGCTTCTCAGCTTGTGATGTCGGGAGTTGATTTAAAGACAGTTCAAGAGCTTATGGGACACAAGATGATTGAAATGACGTTGAGATATTCACATCTATCGCCAGACCATAAGAAGAGAGCAATAGCTATTTTAGAAAATAGTATTGTCTCAAATCCGTCTCAAACGTTTAAAACAGAAGAAATCACTAAAATAGATAGTTCGCCTAAGTTGTTGCAAAATATATAGTTACGAACAAATGCTGGCGTAGCTCAGTCGGTAGAGCAGCGGTTTCGTAACAACAAGTAGGCTGTTTTCATAACCCTAACCATACCAATCAGTTATGCATATTCACCGACGGTAAAGCAGGATTCCAATCTATCTGTATCTATCGGACTTACAGTGCAATTTAGCTATCTTCTCAGCACAAATACAGCACAAAACAAAGACCTTAAAATATCCGATATTTGCCATTTCCTGGGTTATGGGGTATATTTGTAGAGGATTTTAATAGACATTAGAGTAATAACCCCTGCAAAGCTGATAGGATGATGGAGGCGTGAGAATGAAAAACATAGTTATGGTTACATTGGTTATTTTAGGGATAATCGCAGTATCTCTTCCTCTTTTTATGTCTGCTAAATCAAATTTTTATGTTGGCAGAGGACAAGCGTTATATGAAAGAGGTAGATATGATGAAGCTTTAGTTTCTTTGGAAAACGCAATTAAAATACTCCCAAAACACGGCAGAGCCAATTATTACCTCGCACTTACATATGAAAAATTGGGAAAGAAAGATGATGCTATAAAATCACTTGAAGCATATTTCGGTAAAACTCAAAAAAAGCCTTTTTATTTTCAGAATTTCAAAGGTAAGAGATATGGCAGTAAGAATAAAGAGTATATTGGGAAATGCAAAGATTTATTGAGCCAATTAAAGCAATGAATATATTGTAAGAATAGTTTGAGTATCCTTGAGGTTCAATTGCTAAAATAAAGGAGTTGGGATGAATAAAAAAATAATGCTCGTTTTTTTAATTGTCGGATTGATATTAACAATATGTGGTTCTTAT
Source organism: uncultured Planctomycetia bacterium (assembly GCA_964650985.1). GTDB lineage: Bacteria > Omnitrophota > Gorgyraeia > 2-01-FULL-45-10 > 2-01-FULL-45-10 > JAPLMF01. The sequence goes on from CAZYZC010000025.1 coordinate 6,874, forward strand.
AAAGCGTCTGCTGCCACCAATGAAGAGGACTATATGCGCACCGGCAGAAATTATATGGCGCACGAAGAATTTGAGAAAGCCATTAAAGAGTTTAAGGAAGCCACAAACATTAACCCGAAATCAGAAGATGCTTTTTACTGTCTTGGTTCCGCATATTTCGAGCTTGCATATAAGGAAGCCGATTTTTCAGGAAGGGCTGGCGACTATTTTAAATATTCAATAGATTGTTTCAAAAAAGCAGTTGATTTAAACCCTCGTTATGCTGAAGCATATAATTATTTAGGGCGTGCATATGGTGGTCTTGGTAAATTTGACGAAGCTCTGCCGTGCTTTGAAAAAGCGCTAAAAATAGACCCAGAATTTGTTGTAGCCTGTAATAACATCGGATGGGCTTATAACGGGCTTCATCAGCCAGAAAAGGCGATTCCGTATCTCGAAAAGGTTTTACAAATGGAACCCGACAGTTACAGAAGTTATTTTAATCTGGGGAAAACATATTATTTCAAAGGCGATACCCAGAAAGCAAAAGAGTATTTGATGAAAGCCAAGGAGTTGATGGGCGATGAGGGTAATGATTGGGAACGCAAAGAACTTGAGCAGTATATAAAAAAGATGCATTAATATCGTAATTTTTTATGGGTGATAGCAGTTTTTTGGCATCCATCTTGGGAGCTACGCTACAAGAAAACCTTTTTACTCCATTCATAAAATCTGCTATAATCACAAATCAGCACAAATACAGCACAAGTGCTTAAAACCGAAAATATCAGTGAAATGGATAATTTACCTAACTCGTTGCAACAAGTAGAGTTAGTAGCGTAAGGCTGGCGTAGCTCAGTTGGTAGAGCAGCGGTTTCGTAACAACAAGTAGGATACTTCCGTAACCCCCACAACAGCAGTCACTTAGCTATATTTACCGACGGGTAAGCAAAATTCCAATCTATCTGTATCTATCGGAGTTACAGTGCAATTTAGCTCATCTTTAAGCACAAAAACAGCACAAAAACCATAGCCATAAAAACTCAATCCAGTGCACACATCTCCTTAGCAACTCATTTTGGTTAAGTTATAAAAAAGCTATTTGCCTATATTGATTCCATAGTGTATTATTATGGGACTATGTTATTCTGTAACTCCAATAAGCTAATACTACGTGCGGTCTCGGCAGTCCTTATCTCTGGACTTCTTCTGTCTGGAGTTGGCATACCATCCTATGCTGTCGCAGACCCAAGCGACCCTTCGGCGCTGCCAGATTCAATCGATGGCATTGCTCAGGGTCGTCCTGAGCTTTTGTCGAAGGATGATTCTGCTTTAGCGCCTCCTCTTTTTACAAAACGTCCCTGTGAAATAGTAAGAAATCCTGACGGCTCACTTGATGTCGTGACCAATAACGATGTTATAGAGGCGTGGGATAGAGAGACCATCAGAAGTGTCAATGCTGGCGAGACGCTCGGTGAATTCAACCGCAATAGATGGGCGTATATGGAAGTGGGCATACTCATAGGTCAGATGCTCATACTCACCCAGGACAAAGAACATAAGCTCCATAATCCAAAAGACATTCTTATTCCTCTCATCAAGAAACATATCCGCAATAGAAATGGTGAAGCGGAAATACTCCTCGAGGGCTACGACATTGACAATATAGAAGAGCTGCGGGAAGGCGGAGAGATAACAGGCTTCAGTCTTCCCGTCACAAGGAATGGCACGCCAGCATATAGACTCATCTACAATCTGCAAGGTGGCGATACGAACATACTAATGAATGATAAAACGAATGTTTATATTAGGGTTGAGAGCAACATTCAGAATGGCAGAGGCAGCGAACTTTTCACTAAAGATGATAAGTCATATTTCGTTATAGTGAATAAGGGGGGTTACTTTGGCAAGTTTGCTAAAGTTGCTACCAATGTCTTAATGGCGTTGAAGGAAGCCGTTGAGTCACCTGCCAGTAAACGGGAAAGCACAATTCCGTCAATAGTAAAGAAATGGGGATTGAATGAGCAAGTGAATGGTAGTTTTAGTAAGTGGGTTGAGAAAGTAACCACTAAAGGCTATCTTGGCAGAGACGAAGTAGGCTATTCTCCTTCGGAGGGGTTTTCTTTTGAGGCAGTAAACTTTGTCTGCTCTGTTCTGACTGATTATTATCCAGAGTTTGCCGATATGAGAGCCGAGTTTGATGTTGTAGATGAAATTGCTTTATACAGCGGAGTGCCAATAAACAAGCAACTGAGCGATAGATTGAAGAACACCACAGGATACTTACAAGCAATAACATCTGGTAAGAAAGATGTAAGCACTGTATATAATGAACTCCAAAGTGAACTAACAAAAGGAGATGTATGGACTGTTCTTTTGCTGTTAAAGTGGTGTGGCAATGTTGCGGAATTGGATAAATATCCAAATGAACAGCAAAAAGCCAGAGTATTCTTGCAGTATTTTACTAGAAGATACCTCAACGAACACAAGGATGTGTTAGGTGCTTTTGCAGATTTTGTCTTTAGCAAAGTTGCAACTGCTCAAAGTAAAGTTTCTCGTCCTGAAGGTGATGGAAGCGTTAAGGTAGCCATAATGCTAACAGGAGCACAGCAACTGGGAAATTGGTTAAAGGCAAAAGCACAAGTATCGGAGAAGAAAATTGTCTTTAAGGAATTATTATTAACGATGGCAATGGTAGATTCGCTTGAGCATATCGTAGATATAGACACCGTATTTATGACGCAACAGTCAAAAGAGTTTATGCGAAAGTATTTATCTGAGAATGGCATATTAAATGACGAAACCAGACACATAGTTTTTGTTGATACTGGTTTTACGGGGTCAATAAATCAGTTCTTACTTAGAGACCTTAGAGACAGACATATTGGGGAAGACTTTCTATTATTAGGTCAGTTTTGTCAGCCGTGGTCAGAGTATCTTGCTTCTGGATTGAATAAACAAAGCGGTTGGGAAGGTGCTGAAGAAAGATTGCAGAAGTTCATCTTTGTTATGGATGATGGTTTTGAAGCATCTATGACTTCGCCAGTGCGATTTCACGATGGGATACAAGTTACTGTTGCACCTACGCCACGCCCGTGGTTTTGTGAGTTAGTAAAAAATGAGATGGAGATATTGGCAGGATTAAAATCCGAACCCGAAAAAGGAACGACATCTACGAAACGGTTGCCGACAGCATCTACATCTGGAAAGACTGAAGATATAAGTAAACCTACTGCAACACCAGTTGCTGTATCACCCGACTCCGAACGCATCCACACCACGAACTTCCAGGACACGCTCACTTACATCCAGGCGAAAGAGAATAAGAGGGCAAAGCAGGCTGAGGAAGAGCCACGACCTACAATTGTCGCACTCGGCACGAGCTGGATAACGGGCTATGAGGAGGGACGATACCTGCAGCACAGCGCCTTGAATCCTCTCCTCACAAGTATGGGCAAACGTCCGCAATTCATTGTGGGAGATGACAAAGATTTATTAGCTGAGATAAAGAAGAAGATGGCTACGAAAGGCTTTGAGAACGCCAGGGTGATAGTCCTTGCTGGTGAAGAGACGGTAACAAAGGACTTAACAGAACTGAATAACGGCAAGAACATCCTCCTGGGAGTGGATAATAAGTATCTTGTCGTGGATAGCTACGTGCGTGTTATGGAGATGCTTGAGATAGCCTCAAAGCTTGCTCTTGACCCAGATACTCCACCCTCAAGTCCCAACATACCGATGGAAAGACGAGGCAGCTTCTGGGTCTTCATACCAAAGGCGGAGCCGATAGTCAGAAATTATGAACAGCTCAAAGCCACTTACAAAGCTCAGGAGTTTGCGTAAATATTATTGCAATAGCTGGGCATATGTGGCATAATTCAGTTCGTGAAGAAGATAGTATATACATCGCATTTAGAATTCAGGCTCAAGATAAGAAATATTCCGTATGATTTGCCGAAGAAGATTTTTCAGGAGGCAAGAGAGCA
>CAZYZC010000026.1:0-10783 GCA_964650985.1 uncultured Planctomycetia bacterium
ACGCGCCGACAAGACCTTATTGGCTTTTGCCCACAGATCTTCGCTGACCAATGGCTTGGCGTGGAGGCCCTGATCTCTTATGAGCGTCCGGTTCCGCTTATAGAGGGAGTTATTGACCGAAGCGGTAATTTTCGGCATTCAGAACTTTCGGGAAAGGCAAAGTCAATACCCATGGTCCCGAGTCATAACATTGTTATGCGCCGGGATAAGCCAAGTCTTCAGGATATTATCGTTCCATTAACACGTCATTTAATCAGTGATCCGAAAGAGAAAATTATAATATTTAGGAATACCCGAGGATCGGCTGAAGGTTGCGCGCGATATCTTTCTGCCGAGCTGGGCCTTGTGCCTGCTACTGAAATTGTTGCGCAACTGCCTAACCATGATATTTCAAGTACATCCGTTAACTTAAGAGAATGCTTAAATGGCGGAGTCGCTTTCCATAATACCAATCTTAACCGCTTAGAAAAATCCGTTATTGAGAAGGCCTTTCGTGATCCCAACGGTAAGATAAGAGTTTTGGTGGCCACGAGCACTTTAGCGGCGGGCATTAATACCCCTGCCTCAACCGTCATAATTGCCGAGCAGGAGTTTATAGGGGAGGTGACGCGGCCTTTTACAGTTGCAGAATATAAAAATATGGCTGGACGTGCCGGCAGATGGGGTTTCAATGAGGAAGGGAAATCAATACTCTTAGCGGAAAATGATTACGATACTCAGCCTCTCTTTAATCGTTACGTTTTAGGTAAGCCAGAACAGATAACGTCATCTTTTGATCCTAAGGACGTTGAAACGTGGATCATCCGGCTTTTAGCGCAGATCAGCAAGGTCCCAAGGACGGATATTATTCAGCTACTTGCCAATACGTATGGAGGATATCTGGCTAACAGGCAGAATCCAAGCTGGCGCGATACTATGAAACAGCACCTTGAGCAGTTATTAAGCCGGATGCTTTCGCTTGGGTTACTTGAACAAGAGGCCGATTTGGTGCAACTTACGCTTCTTGGTCGGGCCTGCGGACAGTCATCATTATCGCTTCAGTCAACAATGCGGCTTGTTGAGGTATTGCGCTCATCCGGAATCGTTAATATTACGGCGGAGCATTTAATGGCAATAGTTCAGGTTTTACCGGAATCAGACGCGATTTATACACCGCTCTTTAAACGAGGACAGCGAGAAGCGGATATGGCCGGCAGGGCTTCTTCGCGTTATGGTCATGAAGTGGTGCGAATATTACAACGCCATGCCCAAGATAATTTCAGCTATTACGCAAGGTGCAAGCGGGCCGCAGTATTGCACGACTGGATTAACGGTGTTCCCACCGATGCTATAGAAAAAGACTACACCACAAATCCTTATCAAGGCAAAATTGGATATGGTGATATACGGGGTTTTGCAGATACCACAAGGTTTCATCTAAGGTCGGCTATTCCTATCGCAAATCTGATTCTTATGGACAAGGCTCCTGCTGGTCAGTCATTGGAAACCTTGCTTAAACAACTTGAAGTTGGTATTCCCGCTGGTGCCTTGGAACTGCTTACAATACCAATGGCTTTTGAGAGAGGAGAATGTCTGGTTCTTTATAACGCCAGCATAAAAACCACGAAAACCTTTTGGGCAGCGTCCGCTGAGATGATCGCTAACTTGTTGGGAAAGACACGTCTTGCGGAGATTGAAAAAATAAGACTTAAAGAGAAGCTGCAAGCATGATAATGCCTATTGCGTTGTGCTCGACTTTTACCTTTCTTTTTCTCCAACCGTATGTTATATTTTCTCTCAGACGTCGCTCGTAAGAATTAGTGGCGCATAAAACCCAACCATGACACATAATATGGCACATAAGGAAAAACGCTTAAAGGACGAAGATATTATTCTTAATCTTAAAAGAATTGTAATCTCTCAAAGTGATTCGCGTTCCAGCTCCACATGTGGAGGCCCTGTTCATTTTGATTTTGAGTGTAGCAGTAAGGCTGGCTATACGGAGGATCCAAGTATGGCAGGGGAGATCAAGGTTTTGTCTGTTAAAAAAGAGAAGGGCTGTTATTTGCTCAAGATTAAATTTAAGCGGGATAAGGATCTTGACTGGTAAAAGTGGGGTAGCGCATTGAATAAGAAAGACTTGATCAGAGAATACGTAAAAAAGCATCGATACTTTAGTCTTGCAGAGGTCATAAAAGAAACGGGCCTCAATAGCCAAGTAACGAAGAACTATCTGCATGCTTTTAAGATCGAGGGTATTGTCTTTTCTGCCGGTGGGGGTATTTACAGCTCAGTCGCAAAGGAATTTTCCTGTCCTGAAAATAGCCGTGTCGCGCAGATTAAGCGGATCATTAAAAAAGAATTTCCGCTTCTTGATTTTATTGTCTGGAACACGCTGTGTTTTCAGGGATATTACCATCATATGCAGACGCATAATATTACTTTTGTAGAGGTTGAACAGGATGGAATTTTGCCTGTTAGTGAGCGCATTGCCAGATCCTACCGCTTTCTATTTGTGGAGAAAAAAGGCCACACTTTTAACCCCAGTTTCAATATTACCAAAGATCCGATTATCATCCGTCCGTTAATAAGCCGCTCACCAAGGAACGGGCATAACCCTCGCCTTGAAAAATTACTGGTGGACCTGTTCATTATCAAAGATAAATACATGACCATGCCAAACGCCGATTACTGGGAGCTCTGGCGCCAGATGTATTCGTTATACAGAATCAATTTCGGAGAGCTTATTAGCTATGCCAGAAGGCGTAAGAACCTTAAAGCTATATTTCCACAACTCATTGATACAATTGGGATTAACAAGGTTACTTTTGGCACCAAAGTCGATTTGGTGTCAAAAGTAACCAAGAGGAAAAGTATCTCTAAATGAAGAAACAAATAGATCTTAAACGACTTGAGTCTTTAAGGAAAGAGCTTCGGTTTAGCGACCGCGGAATCTTCGAAAAGACGGTTTATGCGTTTAATTTATTGGATGAGTTGCTTCGTATCTATCCAGAGCTGATATTTAAAGGCGGCACATCTATTCTGCTGCACATCTTCCCGCCAGCCAGGTTATCTATAGATATCGATATCCTTTTATCCAAAAAAGACGAGGTAGGGCTAAAAGACGCGCTTACCAAGATGGTGTCGACATCAGAATGGTTTGATGTCGTAACGGAAGATACGCGTCATAGCAAAATTTCCAAGGCGCATTATAAATTTCAGTTCGTCTCGCAATTCTCAAAGGAACCGCAATATGTCCTCTTAGACGTTGTTTTTACGGAACACCCTTATAAGAAAATTGTTGAGAAAGATTTGTCGAAGATTCCCATGTTTTTTGCAGACTCTAAAACCGTTGTTCGGATCCCTACGCCCGAAGGTTTGATAGGCGATAAAATGACAGCCATTTCTCCCAAGACAATGGGCATACCTTTGAACGAAAAGCGATCTATGGAAGTCTTAAAACAGATCATTGATTTAGGAGAGCTTTTTAAGATTGCAAGCGATGTCGGTGATATAAGGCAGAGTTTTTTAAATACTGCGGAGCAAGAAAACGGTTTTCGCGGTACATCTTATTCTACCGATGACGTACTCAATGATATTACGGATCTCGCATTTGAGTATTCGCAGTTCTTGCTTAAGGGATCGGATAATTCATTCCCGGAGATCGCATTAATTAATGAAGGATTGAACCGCGTCAGTAATCATCTAATGCGGAAAATAGGCCCGCAGGACATTAAGGTAGCGTTTGCCCGGATCGCATATCTCGCCAGTGTGCTTAAGGATAAAGATAAAAAACGCCTTATACAGATAGCAGACTTGGCTTCGCTTAAAGATGTGGAATTGCCCGGAAAATACAAGATATTGGAGCGACTGAAAGTTATTAATTCAGAGGCATTTTTTTATTGGGCTTTGGCTATTGGGAATAAAATATAAGGTATGCTGTCGCATGGCATAAGGAAATGTCCCTAAAAAGTCAAAAATGTCTGTAAAATTGTCCTTAATAGTTATGGGAAAAGTAAGGGGAAAAGTAAGGGGAAACCAAGACAAAAGGTTGGCAGAAAGGTTAGTAGAAAGGTTGGTAGAAAACCGGCGCAAGATTATCGATTTGGCTCAAATGCGACTCTGTTCGGGTATTAGCTCGTTTAAGTTTAGTGGCGAAGGGTTATTGGTAAGTCTGATGAGGCGGTTGACCGACAGTTTATGCAGCGCTTTACGGCTGGTGTATCCTTTGGCTGTTTCGATGAAATCAGGCGGTAGGGCATCGATTATTTGCAGTAGCTTGGCGATGCGTTTACGGTGGATCTTTAGAGGCTTAGAAGCGGATAGGCAGGTCTCTTGCGGGTTAGCGATCATATAGGCCCTTACCTGCAAGGCTTGCTGAATGACGTTCACAGGGGGCGCCGGGCGTCGTTCCGGGGGGAAGGGCAGGTCAAGTGAGACCTCAAGGCGTGCTTTCCTGCGGCGATAGAAAGCTATAACTAATTGAACCGTATGGGGTTGGGTGCTTCGTCTCGTGTCCTGTTTGAGACCCCATTTTCCGAACAGGATTCGAACCACGAGAGGTCTTAGTAACTCTCGTGGTTTCAAGCAGTTGAGACATGTAATTTTTGAATAAGCGCGTGTTCGACTGCCGTCCTGTTTGAGTTAGTCATGAGACGCCTCTGCGAAACACAGGAGATGTTTTAATGAGAAATCCGTTATTAATCGTGCCGGCTTTTATTGCAATTATCATTGTAGCCATTAGCTTAAATAGTTGCGCTGGTAGCCCTAATCCAACAAGAGGAGATTATTTATATCCCGAGATATCAATTTCAAAAGATGATAGGAATATCGTATTCGCTTATCGCAAAAATACTCCCGCATCTATTTGCATAGCTAAAAGTGATGGCACAGATGTTAAGCAGCTTACTTATCCACAAAATGAAGATCATATAAAGCCTAAATATTCTCCGGATGGATCACGGATATTATTCATATCATTCCCATTAGATTCTGATAAACCCAGCGGCAGAATCAATTTAATGAATGTTGACGGCACGAATATCAGGCAACTTCCTTCCGTTGAAGGCAGTATTTCCGAAGCTATTTTTTCACCTGATGGGGAAAAGATATATTTCATTAATTCTGCCGTTTACAAACATTATTCACCATTTGTCCCTCGTGCAAGCCATGGGTTCGATATTTACTCGATGACAGTTGACGGCAAAGATATTAAACGGTTGACTAATAAGAACGAATATTCGATGAGTGACCTCTGCGTATTTTCTGATGGGAAGACTTTATTGTTTCATCAGGAGATAGACAAAGTGCATGCCAAAGACGAAGAAGGTCACACAATACCCATCTATACTTTTCATTTTTTATCGTTAGATTCTAATGAAATAATTTATCTAAGACCAAGTGGAGATTTTGTGAGTACTTTTGAATATGCATTATCACCGGATGATAAAACGGTAGTATTCCAGGCGCAGGTTGGCTCCGGACGTGATATGTCTTTCGAGCTTTTTAGTATGGACATGAAGACAAGAGAAACAAGACAGCTCACGAAGCTCGGCGGAGCCGCTAAACGCCCCATTTTCTTTAATAACAGCGAAAAACTGCTTTTTTTGCATGATGCAAACTGGGAGGCTTGGTCCCCCGGCAGAGTTGATAAACCCGAAGAGAATCTGATGCAGGTTAATATCGACGGTTCAGATTTAAAGAAAATTGTCTTAAGGGGCATAACCAGAGAATGAACAGGGGGCAGATACTTGTTTAAATTAAGGTGACAAAAAACGTTTATCCTCCTTCGCCCTTCAACGCGATATAGCCGGTAGGGCTTCGGAGAGATTCATATAATCGCCGGGCCGAATGGATCGGGCAAGACAACGTTATGAAAAAGGAATTAGTAGCACAAGATATACAAGATAAAGCGTTCGCGGCGCTGAAGAAAGCGGTGCGGAGTGTTGTGGAGCAACATAAAAAAACCGGCCGTTCACTTGCCGTATGGCAGAATGGCAAGGTCGTTCGTATTTCTCCATATACTGTTAAGTAAATTAGGGCAATAAAAGTTACAAACTAACCTCTTGACAATACAACCATTTAGTTGTATACTTTATATAGGTGGAAATGAGGATTTGTGGGTAGGATAGTAAGCTATTATTATTTGACAGAATCCGGCAAATGTCCGGTAAGAGAATTTATAGATTCCCTGGATTTTAAAACACAGCGTAAGTTCTTTTTTGTTAAAGAGTTATTAGAAGAATTTGGGCATAAATTGCCATTTCCGCATGCTAAATATATAGGAAATGATGTATTTGAGCTAAGATTTAGAGGACAAGAGGGACATATAAGAGTTTTATATTTCTTTTACCATCAAGATAAGGTTATATTTACTAACGGATTTATTAAGAAAACCGGCAAAACGCCAAAAAATGAAATAGAAATAGCAATAGAAAGAAGATGTAAATATTTAAGTAAAACCAAAGGAGATGATTAAAATGAAAATTGAACGTGTAGATGAACATTTAAAAGAGAAATTAAAAGACCCTTATTTTAAAGAACTCTATGAGCTTGAAGAGCAAAAATTAAAGATTGTCAAGCACATCATTGACTATCGCATCAAAAATGAGTTAACTCAAGGAGATCTTGCTAAAAAGATAGGGGTGACGCAGCAGCACATATCAAAAATAGAAAATGGCGAATTTAGTAGCATGTCTACACTTGAAAAGGCGCTTTTATCCATAGGCTATACTGTAAAGATCCAGGCAACGCCATTACGGGGAAGTATAAGGCATAGAATTGAGCAGATTATTCATCCCAAGAGAAAAGTTCAGTTCGCGTAAAATATATTAAAAAGGAGCATCCGCAGAAGCATTTTAAGTTTTAAATGGGATATCGAGCGATATCTCAAGTCGAGCGCGCCTTCTTCGATAAAATGCTATAACTAATTGAGCCGTAGGTTGTTGCGAGACTCGACTGCTGTCTCGTTTGGGACCCCAATTTTTCAACAACTTTTTGGCGAATAATTAGAGAAAAATATTTTGAAAAATATAGATCGCCATATTATTTATACCCTTGCCATTATAATTTGTTCGGTATCCAATCTTTGCGCAAACAGCAGCCCTGCTTATGGCGAAGACCTGCCGCTTAAGCCCAAGTTTTACCAACCGGAATATGGAGTTGAGATCCAAAGAAGCCATGTTACGATGCCCGATGGGGTTAAGCTGGCCGTAACATTTTTCAGGCCTGTCGCGAAACTTCCCGATGAAAAATTCCCGATAGTCATAGAGATGGTTCCTTACCGCAAGGATGACATATTCTACGGGCGTGATTTCCCTATTTTTAAATACCTGGCTGAACGCGGTATAGCGGGCGCGCGCATAGACGTTCGTGGCACCGGTTCTTCCGAAGGGAAATTCATAGACAGGGAATATTCCGATGAGGAATTGAACGATCTGGAGTTCTGCATCACTGAGGTATCCAAGCTGCCTTGGTGTAATGGTAGGATAGGGTTGCAGGGAAAATCATGGAGCGCTTTTAACGCGCTGATGATGGCAATGAGGCAGCCCGCGGCCCTAAAAGCGATTTTGGTAGTGCATGGGAGCGAAGACCTATATGCTAACGACGTGCATAATATTGACGGTATTTTACATATAGACCTTTTTACCATGGAAGTCGAAACAGAGAACCTCATGCCGGCCTGGCCGGATTACGCCATTGACAAGGAGTATCTAAAGGATCGTTTCGATCAGAAGTCCTGGATCTTTAATTATCTAAAGCACCAGCGCGACGGTAAATTCTGGAGGGATGGGAGATCCTTATTTACAGCTTATGACAAGGTGAATATCCCTGTTTATACCATAGGCGGGCTCTTAGACGGTTATAGGGATTATGTGATCTCGATACTCGATAACGTAGGCGGTATCGTTAAAGCGGAGATAGGTCCCTGGAATCACGACTGGCCCAACGGAGGATCGCCGGGTCCTAATTATAACGGCTGGCAGACAGCGGTGCGATGGTGGAAGCAATGGTTATGCGGTGAAGAAACAGGTATTTTAAATGAACCCAAATTTACCGTTTTTGTCCGCGATACGGTACCGGCGAGGGATGATTATGTTGTTACGCCGGGAGAATTCCGCAGTTTTGATAATTGGCCCTTGCCTGACCAGAGCCCGCAAGTATTTTATTTTGCGGGAGCAGGATCTCTTGTCGAGACCCCTCAAAAACCACAGGAATTTAATATGAAATATTCTCCTGCAGCGGGCGCAAAAGTGGGCACCTGGTGGGGAGAGCGTACGCCCGATATGCGAAATAAAATGGAGGGGGCGATTATTTTTGATTCGGTTCCCCTGGAAAAGGAGAAGATTCTGATCGGCCAGCCCAAAGCCCTGTTAAAAGTAGCTTCGGATGCGCCGCTTGCCAATTGGGTGGTACTGCTTGAGGATGTTCACCCTGACGGTTCGGTTACTTTTGTGACAGGCGCGGCTGCCAGCGGAGCGCAGAGAAAATCGCGCACCGATCCTTCTTTTATCCCGCCCAATACATTTTTTGATCTGGACGTAAAGCCGCATTTTACAACTTATACTTTTGCGCCGGGCCATAAAGTCCGCGTAGTTATATCTAACTCTTTGTTTCCGATGCTTTGGCCAACCCCATATCTTATGAATACCCGCCTCGCGGGAGGTAGCGACGTATCACGCATCATCTTGCCGTTTGTTTCTTCTTTAGGGAAGCCATCCGATTTTTTGCTTAAACCTGCCGACCTATCGAGTCCGAAAGATCTTCGTGAGATAGGCGGGCATGTCGGGGACCCGCCGCTTCCGTCCATAAAAAAGGAGAAGGGCTGGGTCATAACGCACCAGGAAGAAGGAACCTCCTGGGCGGTCGGAGAAAATAAATATGTGGAGCACGAATCGATCAGTTATCGTGTGAATGAACTTAACCCTGCCATGGCAGGGTTTTCCGGCAAAGGCGATATGTCTATTGAAATGCCGGGTAGAAAGATAGAGATTTTTGCCACTATTGATATTGAATCCGATATGAAGTATTTCAATGTACGCGTGACGCGTAAGATCCTGGAGAACGGAAAGCTAAGAGCCCAGAAGCAATGGAAGGAAAGAATCGAACGCGATTTTCAATAAATAACATGCGATTATACGTCAAAAATAGCCTATTTATATCGGTAATTTTTCTTCATGTCTTCTTATGTTTTACCCATTGCGCGGCAAGTGCTGCTGAAAATTCACAAACCATGCGTGCGCCCCGCGATCCGTCACGGAGGTGGATTGAGCCCAGTCGTCCCACGAGTGTAGGGAAATCCATCCTCTCCATGGGAAGCGAGGTCTTCCCGACCGGGAAAAGACTTCCCATGGATAAAGCACTGCAAGCGTATGATGGGAAAAAGTTCACGCTTGCGGATTGCGTGGACATAGCTTTGCAGAACAGTCCCGTTACTCGAAGCGCCTGGCAGGCCGCCAAACAAGCGGAAAGCAAGGCAAAACAGAGCCACTACCAGTACTATCCGCATTTTGAAGTTTCATTCGATACGGATTTTTCAAGAACCATAACAAATGAAGATATATCAGACGGACAAAAAGGTGTGGATGCGCACATAACTTCCGGTCCGCAAGTTGCCATGACATATCTTTTGCTGGATGCAGGCGGCAGGAGTGCCACTGTCAAAAATGCCCTGGCGTATCTATATAAGCAAAACCTCTTGTTTAATCAGTCGATACAGAATGTATTGCTTGAAACAGAAACGGCGTATTTTAATTACTACGCAGCCCTGGAAACGCTGAAGTCATACGAACGTAATGTAGAAGAAACCACGAAAGTTTTGAAAATAGCGATGGAAGAGGAAAAAGCCGGAAAAGCCGCCAAGATAGATGTACACAAGACCAGGGCGCGTTATGAGTATGAATATTCCGACTATATTCAAGGGCAAGGTGATGTACAAAAAGAAAAGGCGAAACTTTTGAAAGCAATGGGGTTGCCCGCTTTTTTGAAAATTGGCGTAGAACCGCCTTCGGGGAAAGAGTGTCTTTTTTTAAGCGAAGAAGAGGTGATAAAGCTTATCGAGGAAGGGCTTGGGAGAAGGCCCGAAGTAGCCGCCATGCGGGCGAGTGTCATGCAGAAGGAGTATGAAGTTAAAATTGCCAACTCAAAATTATGGCCGGAAATTAATCTTGTAGGAGGGCTCTCGTATGATAAATACAACTCTTACCGTAAGCCCGTAAACAAGCTTGTAGATACCCAATACAGGGACGTATATGATTCCGAGATAGGATTTGTGGTCAGTTGGGATATTTTCGACGGCTTTTATAATTACTACGGAAAGATGGCGGCAAAAGACGCTTTGCAGGAGGACCGGGAGAAATTAAAACAAGCCGAGATCTCAGTCGCCGCGGGTGTCTGGAGCAAGTATTATATCTATCGCGCGGCTTATGAGCAAATAAAACACATGGAACAGGTGGTCGAAGAGAATAGAAAAGTGTATGAGATAGTCAAGGACGGTTATCAATCCACTAAAAAGTACAATATCCTGGATTTGGTATATACGCAAAGGGATCTATTTTATGCCGAATGGGAGATAATACAGGTCAGAAACCAACACTACATATCGTTTGTCGAATTTATGTATGAGATAGGGCGTCTTAGCGCAGATGATAAGGTATAGTTCCCTTTCAGTCTCAGTGCATCATTTTTCATTCCCAGTATTCCGCATACTACAATCGCTGTAATAACCTTATGTAGCAGAAGCTATATACTTTTTTGTGACACTACTCACAAATGAAATTTATTGACAAAAAGATGGCTTAAGGGT
>CAZYZC010000027.1:0-10518 GCA_964650985.1 uncultured Planctomycetia bacterium
ACTTTCTCCCAGACAGAGGTCGTTTTTGGAAAAACGCTATCTATCGCGCCTTGACGCGCTGGCGCCGGGTCCGGCAGTTTCGGCGGATCCGGGGCATGCCTCCTATGAGCCGAAATTCCAGACGGAAAAAGGAATGACCGGCTTTATCGCCAGGGCCGTGGAGGGGTCTAAATTGGAACCGGACAATGTCATGTAGTTAATTTTACGTGTCCCACTTGCCAGCGGACGCTTTTATATGATATAATTATGATTAAAATAGACATATCTTTACTTATATTCTTCTATATATTGTTCTCCGCCGTGGTCATATTGCTTATATGGATAACGGCGGGCTACAGGGAGAAGAGGGATTTTTCGCCCAAGGATGTGGAGTATATCTGGAAGTGCAAGGTATGCTCCAATGTGTATATAGATTCCAGGCATGAGGATATATCCGAATGCCCACTGTGCAAAAGCTATAACAAGCGCGAATGAGGAGGTGTTAAAATGATCACCGAAATAGGTATCACGGCCGGGGATATATGGCACTATCTTGATCAGCACGGAAAGAGTTCCCTTACGCAGGTCACCAGTGGTATAGATACCGACAGGGACAGGGTATTGATGAGCGTAGGATGGCTTGCAAGAGAGGGGCACGTGGTGGTGGAAAGAATCGGCTCGGATCATCAGGTATACCTCAGGAGGTAAATATGGCGGACAAGATAAGTCCCAGAGACGAAGAGAAGGTACCGATAGTCGATCCGCTTAAGGTATTGACCCAGAAGACGATCAATAAGCGTTTTGGCTGGTGGTCTGCGGTGGTTCTCCTGGAAAGCTACGGTAGGAAGCAGGTATGTTTCTACCTTTGGCAGAAGAAGGAAGACGGCGGATGGAAGAGAAAACAAAAATTCGCCGTTCATAACCAGGAGGATTGGGAACTAATACAGGACGCCGTCAGCGGGCTGATCAAGGAGCTGACTTAAGAGGCTTAGGGTCCTCATAAAAAATCCAACCTCTAGACATCCGTCATCCCATATGATAAAAGACGCTGTTTTGATATTTGTGACCTGCGCTTCTGTTAAAGAAGCCGATCATATCGCCGATATTCTATTGTGCAAGAGGCTTGCGTCGTGCGTCAGTCTTTTGCCGGGTATAAAGTCGAGGTTCAGATGGAAGGGGAGGATAGAGAAGGCTGAAGAGGTCCTCCTGACGGCGAAGACGAGGAAGTCCAAATTCGCCGCGATCGACAGGGAGGTAAGGCGCGCGCACAGTTATGATGTTCCTGAAGTAATAGCGCTGCCGGTAATATGCGGCAGTAAGGATTATCTCAGGTGGATAAGCGATAGCGTAAAATAGTATGTTTTGGTCCCTCGGCACTAATAATTCCTTTCTGCTTTAATGATAAGCAGAAAGGAATTGATTAAGGTTGCCTCGGGACAGAAATTTCAGTGAAATTTCTAGGGGCTGTAGTAAAGAGGGATTACACGGCGTTCGCAACGCCGGGTCACGGGTTCGATTCCCGTCAGCTCCACCATGTACCACTCGCGAAAACGGTCTATAAATATCGCTTGGGTACATGGCGCAGCCATGTACCACCTGCAGTCGTAGCCAGTAGTGGTACATGCCCTGTACCGGAGGCTATCATTTAACTGTATGCCGACTGGTACAGGGCAATAACGTCTTGGAATATATGTATTACGTCTATGTCCTATTGAGTGAAAAAGACAATAATTTCTACATCGGGTTTAGTGAGAATGTCGAGCAACGTCTCGTCGAACATAATGCTGGAAAAAACATAAGTACCAGAGAGCGCCGCCCTTTTAAGCTGATATACTACGAGGGACATACTTCAAAAGCCGATGCGCTGCGAAGGGAAAAATACTTTAAGAGCTCAAAAGGCAAGACAACTCTCAAACAGATATTAAAAGACGCGTTGGCAGATAACGGCGCGTTTTGCGCAAAAAAACGTTTAATTTAATCTCTCTCGAAAATAACGCCAACTTCGTAAACTCCCACCTCTCTTTATCTCTGGTTTACTATTTGAGTGGTTTAGTGCTTTTTTCGTCAGATTCGCGCATATTCCCAATTCAGCAGCAAAAAACGTATTTACAACCCTTTGATAATATGATATAAATATACTCGTAAATCGGAGGAGTTATACGATGAAGAAAAACGGTAAGGCCTCAAAAAGTAAAGAATTCGATTTGGAACGAGGAACCAGGGCGCTATTAGAAAATATGCATTCTGATATAAAAAAAATCGCGGAAGCACAATCTTCTCATGGTGATAGACTTGACAAAATAGAGATGGCCGTAAAAGAAATACCGGCTATGAAGGTAGACATCAGGACTATCTCGATGGCAGTAGGAGCAAATAGCAAAGCGATAGAATCAAATAGCAAAGCGATAGAATCAAATAGCAAAGCGATAGAATCAAATAGCAAAGACCTAAAAGAAATAAAGTCAGAGCTCCATTCCATGAATATGGCTCTTATGGAAACGAGTCACGAAATCAAAGACCACGAAAAGCGTATTAAGAAGGTAGAAGAAAAAGTTTTTGCGTAATAAGTTTTACCCAGTCACTCTTACGATTCCTTAATTAATTTTATCAGCTTATCTAGCTTCTCTTTTGTTATCTTTTTTCCTCTGATGGTGCGGAATAAGAACGGCATCCTTGCCACGATCTCTTTTTCTCTGAGCTCCTTTGGTAATCGGCCTGATTCCGCCGCTGCGCGATCAAAAAATTCATACCACTCATCCGACGCTTCTTTTAATTTGAGATAATGAGCGTATTTTTTCAGTATCTCATCTTTGGGCGGCGGTAGCACACCTCTCTCGACCTTACTTAAATTCCCGGGATCGATGCCGTGGTCTTCCGAGAATTTGCGTAGTGTTAAACCCAGATTTATCCTTCTTTCCTTTTGCAGCTCCGATAAAGACGCTGATTTAAGAGCCAGTATTCTCGCTAAAATATCCTCTTTCATCTTTGCCACCCCCTCTATCCTCAGTACACATATGGCCATACTAACTGCCACAAGTCAAGGCAATGACGGCAGATTTATTAACCAAGCTAGTGTACACATATCGTAGAGAGTAGAACCGGGTTAAAGCACAAAAAGCCAGCTATCTTTCTCTTGACTTAACGTAATTCTATGGTATACTCTATTCAAATAAGATAAAAGCCCTGTACCAGTCGGCACTTCGTGCCTCCGGTACAGGGCCATGATACCTGAGCTGCGAAGCAGCGAATGGTTCATGGGCACACCTATAGCGATATAGGGTCGTCCCGCCTTGGGCGGGACTTCGCCAATGCGCAAGCGGCGGCGTCGCAAAACTAGTGGGTCTAGGACTATTTCTGTCTTTAGATAGCCAGGTTGCTCTTAATAGGGTAGCCTGGTTTTTTATTTGGTCTGGTGCTGGAGGTGCTGTCTTTAACCCACTAGTTAGGATGGCACCTCCCCCAGGCCGTCCTACTCCGCTCAAAGCCTTTCGACTTTGAGCTACGTAGAGATAAAGATTAAATGATAGTGGAAGATATTATGAGAGCATACCAAGGCAAATACAGGATCTGGATTAAAACTATAGCGATGGTTGTGGTGTGCCTATTTTTAGCTCAAAGTTTGTCCTTAGACTTACTTCAGGAACGCCCTCAAGTGTCTGCTAATACCCTCGCTCCGGAACTTCGTCTTAGCCGTCCGGAATTCAAAGAAGAATATATTATCGGTCGAACGCTTCTTGCTAATCGGGCTGTCAATAAATTCACCGGCGACTATATACGCGAAACACTGAGCCTACAGGCGGGTCAGCTCGGTGATCTGTCGCTCTTACCGCAATACAAGACCGAAAGCGTTGAGATTGCACCCAATGGAGAAAAACGCATCATCGAGATCCCTGTAGTTGGCATCCCCGGATTGCTGAAAAATACCGGTCAATTCGGCCATGTAGGCCTTGGGAAATGGAATAACATTCCGGTTAAGTATATAGACAGCGCCTATTTTGAGATTGAAACAGATGCATCAAAACATGAAACGCAAGAAATAGCGAAATGGGAAGCTAAGCGGCTTGAGTTGGAAAAAGAGCTTAGCACGGAGATTCCGTATCAGAAGTACCGCGAGGTACTTAACGAGCTTGGCGTCGGTAAAGAACTGCGCGACGAATTTCACCGCTCCTCAGTAGGTCTTGCCGCCCTCTATGCCGAGGCCGAGACAAATGCGCTTGTTGATGAGAAGGCGATACATAAGCTGGCCAGTGACCCGGAGTACGGTGGGTGGGACGAGGGCGACAGCGATTTCAATACAGCAGCGGGGCAAGAAAAAATTACAAAAATTTCTTCAAATCTTTTCTCGAGCGCCCACATAGCAAATTTAAAAGATCTTGACAGGATCTTTCTTGATGCAAGAGGCTATTTTACCACTGCGCATGATAAAGGCGCATATCGATATTACCGGACATCATTGTCGGATATATCAAGATATTTTCGGACAATATTTTCAAAAGAGTTTATCGCAAAGGAATTCCCTGACCTTTTAAGTTGGCGGACCAGACTGCGTATCTGGCGTCATCAGCTGGAGCGATTTGAATATCCGGCTCCTTATTTATTTTCGATGTGCATGAAAAATAACAGCCTGCTTGCACCCATAGTGACATCCGCGATACGAGATCCGTCTAAGGTTTTTACGGTTTTGGATTGGGGTGCCGGAGATGGGACGGCAGTAATAAGTTTAGGGCAGGCGTTAAAGCGAATGGGGATCAATAATGTGCGTCTAATTGGATTTGGTGATACATTATTTAATAAATGGCGCTCGGCTCCCGATAACGTTGAATTCATTTACGATGTAGCGGAAAATCTGCCTTCTTATTTTAAATCAGGGGAAGTAGATATGGTATTCAGCCACCTCGGGCTCGACGTATGTAATTTCAGCGAAATGCGTTTATCAAAGCACCTTATGGACCTAAGGACCATCCTTTCGGATAGAGGATTTATCATGTTTGACACGGGTGATAACGATATGGAAGACGTCGTACAGGACAAGATCATAAAGCCGATAGAAAAAACTTACAATATAAAAACGGCAGTGTCAAGAGAGACATATGGACGGATAATTTTTTTGCGCCCTAAAATAATCTCTCTAGATCCTACAACTGCCCTCGTGCCGGCAGCGAAAACACAGGGAAAGGTATCTCCAGAAATGCATGCGATGATGGCCGAGCATGGGAGATCATGGTTTCTTGACACATTCAGGTTATATATACACGAAACGTGGCATGTCATCGCATATATTGCGCTTCATCCTTTTTCATCATTTTTCGGGCGTGATAGAATCACGGCGGAACTGCTGAAGGATACTTACGCCAGAAACGTTTTTTTGCCTCCGAAGGCCAACGAAGGATTGCTAGGCGCGGTGCAATTGCTAGCAGCTCCGATCGGCAACGCCGCTCTGCAGTCTTTTCTCATCTTGGCGGCGATAGGGATCTTTTCCGGCCCATCGGGGATAATGACTTACACCAAGGGAGCGTTCGTTATTTCCGTTGCCGCTTTGGTGGCCCTTGATAATTTCGGCCATTTTTTAATAAGCTTCGTCCAAAAAGAATCTCATACAGACTGGAACAAAGCTTTATGGATGCTCACCAAGGGGCGGAAGATACCCAGCGTCCTCATCACATCCCTGGCTTCCGTATGGCTGGCGCATATCGGATTTGAGCAGATTCCTCTGTTGTTTAGTGGAATATTCTCTGTGTCATCAGTTTTTAGCGCGGTTTTTGTGGCGACATTTTTACCACACACTATATTGGATACTTTGATGGTCATGAAAGATGAAAGGCCTGACCCATCGCTTTTCCCCAGCATTTTTTCGCATATGCGTAATTCTTTTCGTGCATCGGCCCTAGAAACGTCAAAATCACCCATCTCCGAAGTCCTCGCACCAAGCATGCAAGCCGATAAATTCCACCCTAATCCGGGCGGCAGTCCGGCGGATTACCTCGTAGGCGTGGGCGAGAATCCGATGTTACAGACATCGCATACGATAGCCGGGTACAAAGAAGCGGTTAAACCGCCTGTCTCTAACAGCACGATCAGACGCGATAGGCAAACACTCGAAGAACGCGGGTACCTGCTAAAGGGAGACTATCAGCAGAAGAAAGGCTATAAATACTCGCTTACCGAAGAAGGTAAAGTAAGATTCGAAACGATAAATGGTATTAAACAAAATGCCGGTAATGCCGTGTACGGGTTAGTAGATTCATCGTTTAAATTGTCGGATGCCCTGGAGAATGGCGATAAGGTGCTATTCGCCATGGATGAAGAGTTGGGAAGGGAAGGAACCGAGAGGCTTGTGTGGCAGCTTATAAAAGATATCTGCGGAATGAAAGACAGCGAGGCGATCGAGAAGAAACTGCGCAACATCATATTTGTCAAAGGCCGTGGTAAGGCGCTTGCCGATAACGTGGCACTATATATCGGCGATGGCAAAGACGGCATCAAGGTAAAGAAGGAGAATGTTATAATGATAACGAAGGCAACGAATGAACTAAACTGCAGTGCCTTCAGGGATAAAGCGACTATTACATTCGTGGATGACTCAAAACTAGATTCGATGGACTATTATCCGTTCATGGAAGTTGCACTCTTTACATTGGCCAAAGCTCTCTACAATATGGGTGTAGCAGGATATGATCGTGAAAGGCTCATATCTATTTATAAGTCACTCACCGTTGAACAAGTTGCAGGCGATCAGATTATACCGCTTATTATAGACAACAAAATTGTAAAAATCACACTTCGTCCGATAGCTCCATTGAATTACGATGAACTCCGGCATATCTACCGAACGCTCCGCGAGCTCCTCCAGGCGGCATAATTTCAAAGGAAAACCACAAATGTCCGCCTCGCCCGACCGGACATCATGTATCTATTTGCGGTAAAAAGAGTTACGTAAATTGTCCGCCAACAAAAGCGGACATTTCGAACAATTTTTGAGCATGCGGACATGTCCGGACATCCTTCGACGCGGCCAACAGGCTGACAATGGCCTTGCTCAGGGTCGATCCTGAGCAAATCGACGGATCGAAAATCCTTGCCTATAATGACCAATAACTATATAATAACCCACAATGCTATAGACAAGCAGTAGGTACCAAATTTGCGTGGCAAATTTGGTAACGCTAGCAAATTTGAGAGATAAGGTTATGGGGAGAGGTTATTCGCTCCACCACTTAACGATTTTGCCTCCGGGCCAAAAAATAAAGGTAGTCATATTGTGAAGCAGGTTCTGCCGGCTATAGACCCTACGACTACAAAAGCCTGGAAAGAGTTAACCGCCGATCTTAAAAGAATAAATACGATCCATCTCCGCCGGATGTTCGCAAGCGACCCCGGGAGAGCCCGGGACTTCAGTGAGGATTTTAGATCCGGACCCGCAGAGATATACCTCGATTATTCCAAAAACCGCATCGACCGTGATGTCATGTCCCATCTTATACAGCTGGCTTCACAGGCCCGCCTGTCCGACGCTATCCGTTCGATGTTTTCCGGAGAAAAGATAAACGCCACAGAAAGACGGGCCGTACTGCACGTTGCCCTCAGGATGCCGCGCAGTAGCGGCCTGATGCTGGACGGGAAGGACGTGATCCCGGAGGTGCATAAGGTCCTCGACCATATGAAGCTGTTTTCCGAGGCGGTCAATTCGGGGGTATGGAAGGGTTATAGCGGCAAGCCGATAAAGGACGTCGTCAATATAGGCATAGGCGGGTCGGACCTCGGGCCCGTAATGGCCACGGAGGCCCTGAGGCCTTACGCGACCGGGAAGGTCAACGTTCACTTCGTTTCTAACGTTGACGGGACGGATATCGCCGAAAAGGTCTTGAAGCGCCTCGATCCCGAAACAACCCTCTTCATAATAGCCTCGAAGACCTTTGCCACCCAGGAGACGATGACTAACGCCGAAACGGCGAAAGAGTGGTTCCTCCGGAGCGTGAAAGACGCCGCCGCCGTAAAGAAACACTTCGTGGCGATCTCCGCGAATAAAGAAAGAGCCGAGAAGTTCGGGATAGACCCGGCAAATATGTTCGAGTTCTGGGACTGGGTTGGAGGGCGTTATTCGCTCTGGTCCGCGATAGGCCTCTCCATTGCCGTTTATATCGGCTTCGATAACTTCAAAGAGCTTCTTTCCGGCGCGCACGACATGGACGAACATTTCAGGACGGCGCCATTCGAACACAATATACCGGTGATCCTGGCGCTCCTTGGTATATGGAACTCCGATTTCCTCGGCGCAAGCACCCGCGCGATCTTACCGTATGACCAATACCTGCACCGCCTTCCGGCCTATCTGCAGCAGGCTTTTATGGAGAGTAACGGCAAGAGCGTCGACCGTAACGGGAAGCCGGTCACATACGCCACGAGCCCGGTCATCTGGGGCGAGCCCGGGACGAACGGGCAGCATTCTTTTTATCAGATGATCCATCAGGGCGGGCGGACGATACCGGCTGACTTTATAGGAGTTTCCGGCAGCCAGAACCCTCTCGGCGATCACCACGAAAAGCTCCTCGCCAATTTTTTCGCCCAGACCGGAGCCCTGGCTTTCGGAAAGACCCTGGAGGAGGCGCTTGACGGGGGGCCGATCCCGCGATCGCGCCGCATAAAGTTTTTAACGGGAATAACCCGACGAATTCGATCCTGATAAATAAACTCGGCCCGAGGGCCCTCGGCGTATTGATCGCGATGTATGAGCACCAGATCTTCGCCGAAGGGATCGTTTTGAATATCTATAGCTTTGATCAGTGGGGCGTGGAGCTCGGCAAGGCGCAGGCCCTCCCGATATTAAAAGATCTTAAGCTCGGGCCTGCGGCCGTGAGCTACGACAGCTCCACTTCGAACCTGCTTGGCCGGTACAGGGCCCAAAAAGAGAAGTCCGTCCCGGAGTAATGTCAAAAGGCGCTCATGTCGAATATGTTTAAAATTCTAACGGTCCTAATTTTAGTGATAACCTTCATCCCCGATGCGCATGCCGGCGATGTCAAGAAGGCGGACCTTGCCGGGAGCTGGTACCCGTCATCCGGGGCTATACTCGAAGCGTCCCTTAAGGATTATATCGGAAGAGCCGGGCGTGTTTCCGTGGACGGTGATATATTCGCGCTCATTGTGCCGCACGCGGGATATCAGTTCTCCGGCCCTGTCGCCGCCAAAGCCTTCAAGGCGGCGGAGGGATTAAATCCGGATACGGTCATAGTCCTGGGTTTCAGTCACAGGAATTTTTTTGACGGGATATCCGTTTATGACAGAGGCTCTTTCGCCACGCCCTTGGGAGAGCTGCCGGTCGATACGCACCTGGCGGGGAGCCTGATATCAAAGAACCCCCGCATATCATTTTACCCGGACGTCTTTTCCGGGGAGAATTCCATAGAGATGATGCTGCCGTTCATAAAATTTGTATTTCCGGACGCCAAGATAGTTCCTGTGGTATTCGGCACCGGCGATATTAATGACGCTTCGATATTCGCCGATGCCCTTTCGGCTTCGATCGGCGGGAAGAGCGGTTATCTTGTGGTGGCGTCGACGGACCTTTCTCATTACCATCCGTATGATGAAGCGTTAAAGATAGATAAAAGGACCACAGCCTTGCTTGAAAAGATGAGCGGCCCCGACCTCTACGATGAAGTCCGGAGCGAAAGGTGCGAGATGTGCGGGGTCATGCCGGTGACCGCTGCGCTTTTTGCCGCGAAAAAGATGGGGTATGGTAAGATGAAGGTACTTGACGCGGGAAATTCGGGCGATACTTCCGGCGAAAAGGGAAGGGTGGTAGGTTATGTCTCTGCAGCCATATATAAGGATAGCGCGGCCGGGACGGACGTAATTTCACAGAAAGAGGCTCTCATGTTAAGCGGACCTGAAAAGAAGAGATTGCTTCAGATAGCAAGGGAATCGATCACCGGTTTTGTAAGGGACGGTAAGCGTAAAGATTTCTCTGAATCCGATCCGGCTCTTAAGGTCAATACGGGAGCCTTTGTAACGCTCCACGAGAACGGCGAGCTGAGAGGCTGTATAGGGAACATGACAGGGCAGGGCCCTCTGTATAAGACAGTAGCCGATATGGCCATAGAGGCCGCTACCGGAGACCCTAGGTTCCAAAAGCTTTCTCAGGCCGAATTGGATAAGATAGACATAGAGATCTCCGTCTTGTCGCCGCTTAAGAAGGTCAAGAGCTATGAAGATATCGAGATCCCGGGCCACGGCGTCATCGTAAGAAAGGGTTTTGCCAGCGGCGTATATCTGCCACAGGTTGCTACGGAAGCCGGATGGAACAGGGAAGAGTTCCTGACGAGCCTTTGCGGCAGCAAGGCGGGTATGGACCCCGAGGCGTGGAAGGACCCTTCCACCGAGATGTATGTATTTACCGCCGAGATATTCGGCGAAAAAGAGGAGGCTCTTTGAGCAGGTTCTTTGTTCCCAGGGATTCGGTGAAGGGCAGCGTCATATCCGTTACCGGTGAAGAGGCCCATCACATAGCCGACGTAATGCGGCTTAAGGTAAAGGACGGAG
>CAZYZC010000028.1:0-10497 GCA_964650985.1 uncultured Planctomycetia bacterium
CGGTCCTTAACGCGAGGAACAGCGGCGCCGTCCTGGTGGTGCTTCCGGCCGACCATTATGTGACGCGTATAAAGGACTATCTTGACGTATTGAGGCGCGGCATAGACTTCGCCAAAGAAAACGAGGCCGTAGTCTCGATCGGAATAGATCCCAAGTCCCCTTCGACCGAGTACGGATACATAAGGATCCACTGTAAGACCAAAAGGGAGAAGGTCTGTAAGGTGGAGAAATTTACCGAGAAACCCGATTTCAAGACCGCTAAAGGATATATGAAGAGCGGGCACTATCTCTGGAATTCCGGGATCTTCATATTCAAGGCCAGCGTAATGCTCAAGCTCGTAAAGCTGTACGCGCCTGAGATAAATTCGGTTCTCGCGGAAAAAGGCGGCCCGGCAAAAGTGTACCATAAATTTCCCGACATATCGCTTGATTATTCGATAATGGAGAAGGCGCATAACGTATACTGCGTAAAAGGGGATTACGGGTGGAAGGACATCGGCGGTTTCGACAGCCTGAAGGCCGTATTGAGGCGCGAGTCGAGGTGTTTTATAGAGAAGGGCGGAAAGGTAGTTGAGATATTGTGAGCCCCGGACCTTCTCTGAAAACAGTTTATAAGATAGCTATGGGTATGCCGCTTATGAAAGAAGGTACGGGGTGAGGATAATGGGGCTCGATTACGGGACCAGGCGGATAGGCGTCGCGATGAGCGATGAGCTTCTTTTGACGGCGCAGGGGTCGGCCACGATATTTAATAATACCTTTCCCGAGACGGTCTCGGCTATAACCAGGCTGATAAAGGAGAACGGGGTCTCAGAGGTGATTGTCGGGCTTCCCATAAGTATGAACGGAACCCACAGCCAGAAGACAAAAGAGGTCATAGAGTTCGTTGAAAATCTCATGAAGTCGCTGCCGGTCCCGGTCAAGACCTGGGATGAGCGGCTTACGACCGCCCAGGCCGAGAGGGCTCTCCTGGAGGCCGATATGTCAAGAGCGAAGCGTAAGCGTCTTAATGACATGGTGGCCGCGCAATTGATACTGCAGGGGTATCTCGATTCCAGAAAGAAAGGATGAAAATGTACAGGATAGATTCGCTTAAAAACGGACTCAAAATCTCGTCGGACCCCATGGAGAGCATGGAGTCCGTCGCGATAGGCGTATGGATACGCGCCGGCGGCCGGTACGAGAATAAGAAAAACAGCGGCATAAGCCACCTGCTGGAGCACCTGCTCTTTAAGGGGACTACCAGGCGCGACATGAAAAATATAAAACAGGAGATCGAGGGGCGCGGCGGGTCCTTCAACGGTTTTACCTCGGAAGAACATACATGCTACCTGGTAAAGCTCCTCGCCAAGGACGCCGAGCTGGGGGTCGATATCTTAAGCGATATGGTCCAAAGGCCTAAGCTCGATTCGTCCGAAGTCCAAAAAGAGAAGAGCGTGATAGTAGAAGAGATAAACATGTACAAGGACATGCCCTCCCACCATGTGCATGAGATACTCGCCGAGATGATGTGGCCCGACCAGCCGCTCGGCATGCCGCTGGCGGGGACGACCGAATCCGTCAATTCCATAACCAGGGAGGACGTCGCGGCCTACAGGAACGGGCTCTACAACACGAAGAATATGCTCGTTATGGGGACGGGCAAACTTAAAGAACAGCAGTTCGCGGAGATCGCCGGCAGGTATTTCGCCGCGGCCGACCCGGGCCCGCTATCCAAATTTTCGGGGGTAAGCGTAAAACAGAAGTCGCAGGCCTTGAATATACATAAAAAGGATACCGAGCAGATGCATGTCGCGATAGGCATACATACGGTGGACAGGTTCCATCCCGACAAATACGTGCTGAGCCTTTTGAATATACTTCTGGGCGCGAATATGTCGTCGAGGCTCTTCCATATAGTGAGGGACGAGATGGCTCTCTGTTATGAGATATCCTCGACCATAAGGAAGTATGAGGATTGCGGCGCTTTCGTATTCAGCGCCGGCGTCGATAACAAAAAGCTCATTAAGGCGCTCGAGGTAATCCTGAAGGAGATAGGCAGGATCAAGACAGAACCGGTCGGTATCGACGAGCTGGGAAGGGCGAAGGAATATTACAAGGGGCAGCTTCTCTTCGCGCTGGAGGACACCATGTCCCGGATGCTGTGGATCGGGGACAGGATCATATCGGGAGAAAAAGATTTTACGGTGGCCAATATACTCGAGCGCGTGGACAAGATAACGCCCGAGGACATAATGAGGGTATCGGCAGGGACGTTTAAAGACGAAGGCCTGAACCTCGCGGTCATAGGGCCGGTAAAGGACGAGAAGGGCGTAAAAGGAGTGCTTCACATAGCGTAGGCCCGGGCAAAAGAAGCCTTGAAAAAAAATAAAATACGCGATATACTCACCTCCGACTTTTCCGTATCGGCTTATAATCCGGATAAAGAAGAAGGCAGGGAGGAAATTCCGCCCCACACCAAGAAAGGCATGCCATGAATAAGATACTGATCGCGCCGAGCATATTATCCGCCGACTTTTCCAGGCTGGGAGAAGAGGTCAAGGCGGTCGAGCGTTCGGGGGCGGACTGGATACATGCGGATGTTATGGACGGCCATTTCGTGCCGAACATAACCATGGGGCCGCTGGCGGTGAAGTCGATAAGGCCCCTGACTAAACTGCCGATAGACGTGCATCTTATGATAAAGGAGCCGGAAAAGTATATCGAGCCCTTCGCAAAGGCCGGAGCCGATATAATAACTTTCCATATCGAATCCGAAGGGGATCCGAAAGAAATAATAAGGCTTATAAAGTATTTCAAGAAACGCGCCGGGGTTTCTATAAAGCCGGATACGGACGTAAGGCTGATAGCGCCGATACTGCAGATGATCGACATGGTGCTCGTCATGACGGTAGAACCCGGTTTCGGGGGGCAGGGCTTCATGTCCGAATGCCTGCCGAAGATAGAAGATGTGCGCAGGATCTTCAGTAAGGATATCGAGGTGGACGGGGGGATAAATACCCTCTCCGCCAAAGACGTTATAGCTAAGGGAGCCAATGTCATAGTGGCCGGCACCTCCGTCTTCGGGACAAAGGATTACGCGGCAGCCATAAAAAACTTAAGGGGAGGGAACTAGATGGGAGTCATAAAGTTCGGTACCGACGGGTGGAGAGCCGTCATAAGCGAAGATTTCACTTTCGACAACGTAAAGATAGTCGCTCAGGCGATGGCCGACTACATAAAAAGCGATAATGGCCCGGCTTCGAAGGTAAAGGACAGGCGCGTCGTAATAGGGTACGACACGAGATTTTTATCCGATAAGTACGCAGAGCTCATGGCCTGCGTACTCGCCGCCAACGGTGTCAAGGTCATCCTTTCCGACAGGCCCACGCCCACGCCCTCGGTCAGTTTCGCGATAAAGAACAGGTCTCTTACCGGCGGCATCATGATAACGGCCAGCCACAATCCGGCCAGGTACAACGGTATCAAGTATAAGGCTTACTACGGCGGTTCGGCGGGCCCGGAGATAACGAAGGCGTTTGAGGGATACCTGGGAAAGTCCCCGGTAGCTTACGAAGAACCGGCCGGGCTTAAGGATAAAGGTATGCTTTCATACGACAACATAATACCGGAGCATCTCCGGTTCATTAAACGGTATGTCGACCTGAAGAAGCTCAAGTCGAGCCGCATGAAGATTCTGGTCGATTCGATGTACGGCACGGGAAATCACTACATCGCCGAGCTTCTTTCCGGAGGGAAGTGCAGGGTCGATACGATACACGACGAGAAGAATCCGGGTTTCGGCGGGATAAACCCCGAGCCGATATTGCCGAACCTGAAGGAGCTGGCCGAAAAGACGAAGAAGGGAAAGTACGACATCGGCCTGGCTACCGACGGAGACGCCGACAGGCTCGGAGTGGCTTTACCCAACGGAAAACTCCTTACCGGGCACAAGGTCATGGCTCTCCTTCTGCTGCATCTTTGCGAGGATAAAGGGATGAGGGGCGCCGTGGTGCAGACTCAGTGCGGGACGGACCTGATAAATAAGATAGGCAAAAAGTACGGCCTTAAAGCCTATGAGACGCCTGTGGGATTCAAGTACATATGCGAGCTCATGATAACCGAAGACATACTTATAGGCGGCGAAGAGACCGGCGGGGTGGCTTTTAAGGGGGCGATACCCGAGAGGGACGGAGTCCTCTCAGGGCTTCTGATACTTGAGATGATGGCGATGCGGAAGAAGAAGATCCTGGATATATTGAAAGCGGTCGAAAAGGAATACGGTACGTACGAATATAAGAGGCTCGATGTTAAATATCCGGATGATAAAAAAGCCGGGCTGATGGAGTTTCTGCGGACGAACCCGCCCAAAGAGATCCTCGGCAAGGCCGTAGTGGACGTTAAGAAAGCCGACGGTTATAAGTTCATCTGCGAAGACTCCTCGTGGCTCATGTTAAGGCTGTCCGGAACCGAGCCTATACTGAGGGTTTACGCGGAAGCGCCGAGCGAGAAGAAGTCGCTGGCTATACTTGAAGAAGGCAAGAGGATAGCGTACAGCGTATAACATACAGGATCAATGGACAAATCACTCATACGTAATTTTTCGATAATAGCCCACATCGACCACGGGAAGTCCACGCTTGCCGACCGCATACTGCAGTTCACCGGCGCCATAAGCGAGCGTGAATTTCACGATCAGCTTCTCGACGATATGGACCTCGAGAGGGAGCGCGGCATAACTATCAAGGCCAGCGCCGTGCGCATAAATTACTCCGCCAAAGACGGCAGGACGTACGAGCTCAACCTGATAGACACCCCCGGCCACGTCGACTTCACGTACGAGGTTTCCAAATCTGTAGGCGCCTGCGAAGGGGCGCTCTTGGTCGTCGACGCGGCGCAGGGCGTGGAAGCCCAGACCGTGGCGAACCTTTACCTGGCCATGGAGCATAACCTGAAGATAATCCCCGTTATAAATAAGATAGACCTGCCGAGCGCCCAGATAGAAAGGGTGAAAAAAGAGATATCCGACATGCTGGCGCTGGAAGAGGCTGACATACTGCAGGCCAGCGCGAAACTCGGGTCCGGTACCGCCGATATCCTTGAAGCGGTCGTTGCCAGGATCCCGGCTCCGGGCGGTGACGTGTCCAATCCTCTCCAGTGCCTGATATTCGATTCAAAGTTCGATACTTACAGGGGTGTAATAATCCTTGTAAGAGTAATGAACGGCGTATTGCGTAAGGGCATGAAGGTAATGATGATGTCGAACGGCAAGACCTACGACGTCCTTGAGGTCGGGGTCTTTAATCCGCGCGAGGCGCAAGTCCCCGAGCTTTCGTGCGGCGAGGTCGGCTACATAGCTTGCAACGTGCGCGACGCCCGCGAAGTCTGGGTAGGCGATACCATAACCGATTCGGCCCACCCGGCCCAGATCGCGCTGCCCGGATATAAGAAGGTCCATCCGATGGTATTCAGCGGCATATATCCGGCCAATTCCGCCGATTTTCCGGCGCTCAAAGAGGCCATTGAAAAACTGAGGCTTTCCGACGCGTCCTTATCGTTCGAGCCGGAGAAGTCGGCCTCCCTCGGAATGGGTTTTCGCTGCGGATTCCTGGGGCTTCTACATATGGAGATAGTGCAGGAGAGGCTGGAGCGCGAGTTCGATCTGAATCTCGTCGTGACGACCCCGAGCGTGATATACAAGATAGCGACGAAGACCGGGGAGGTTCTCGAGATAGACAACCCGATGAAACTGCCGAACGAAGGCGAGATAACGGAGGTCACGGAGCCGTACGTCAGGGCTTATATAATAACGCCGAAGGAATTCATCGGGAATATACTGGAGCTTTGCGAATCGCGGCGCGGCGCCTATGTTTCGACCGAGTACATAGAGGAGACCCGCGCACAGATAGTGTACGACCTTCCTCTGTCCGAGATAATAGTCGACTTCTATGACAAGATAAAGTCGATGACGAGAGGCTACGGTTCCCTCGATTACGAGCTTCTCGACTACAGGCCCACAAGGATAGCCAAGCTCGATATACTGATAAACGGCGAGATCTACGACGCGTTTTCCTCGATCATATTTAAGGATAAGGCTTATTCCAGGGGCAAGGCCATAATAGAAAAACTTAAAGAAAATATACCCCGCCACCTTTTTCAGATAATACTCCAGGCGTCCATCGGCGGACAGATCATCGCGAGAGAAACGATAAAGTCCGTCGGCAAGAATGTGACGGCCAAGTGTTACGGCGGGGATATAACCAGAAAACGCAAGCTTTGGGAGAAGCAAAAAGAGGGCAAGAAGAAGATGAAGCAGTTTGGCAAGGTCGAGATACCGCAGGAGGCGTTCTTCGCGGCACTAAAAGCGTAGCTCAGATTATAGTAGGGGAGGTTTAAACCTCCCTACTATCGGAGCCTTGTTTTAAACAGTTAATAGAAAAGGAAGAGATGAAAAAAGATAAGATTAAGTCTCAGGCCAGGGAATGGGCGGAATCGATAATAATAGCCGTAATACTCGCTCTTGTCATCAGGGCTTTTGTGGTGCAGGCTTTCAAGATACCCTCAGGATCCATGATACCGACGTTCCAGATCGGCGACAGGATATTTGTAAATAAGTTCCTTTACGGGGCCAGGATCCCGTTTACCGATATACGCCTTCCGGCACTGCGCCAGCCCAGGCGCGGGGATATCATAGTATTCCGTTCGCCCGAAGACGGAAAGAAGGACTTCGTCAAGAGGCTTATCGCCACGGGGGGCGAGACGGTGGAGATACGGGACGGCAAGATATATGTGGACAATAAAACTGTCGACGAGCCGGCTTCGATAAAAGGGGTATACTACTATAACAGCGGGGACTATGGCGCCGGGTCACAGGTGATCAGGGTCCCGGAAGATTCCTATTATGCCCTGGGCGATAACAGCTCAAGCTCGCGCGATTCGCGCTATTGGGGCTTTGTGCCTAAAAAGAATATGATAGGCAAGGTCATCGTAATATACTGGCCCATACACAGGATGAAGACCATAAAATGAATCCCGTTAGAAACTACAGAAAAGTCTACGCCTCTAACGGAATAAAATGGAGGGTTTTAACGGGATGAATCTGGCCAATAAGATATCGATAGCCAGGATAATACTGATACCTTTTTTTATAGCCGCGATAATATATTCGAGGCTGGGCGTGGCGCTAGGGATATTCATGCTGGCCATCATATCGGACGCGGCGGACGGTTTCATAGCCAGGACGCTCGAGCAAAAGACGGAACTCGGGACCATACTCGATCCCGTTGCCGACAAACTCCTCCTGATGAGCGCGTACATAACGCTCTCTATAGTTAACCTGAAGGAACTGATCACGATACCGCCCTATGTGATGATAATCGTCATATCCAGGGACGTCATAATCGTGCTCGGGTCGATAATGATCTACATGATAAAAGGGTCGCTTGAGGTATCCCCCAGCATAACAGGTAAGATAACGACATTCTTCCAGATGATGACCATAGTAAGCGTGCTGGTGCAATTCGACTATTCCGCGGTCATTTGGAACATCGCCGTCACGCTCACGATAGCCTCCGGAATAGATTATGTGGTCAAGGGGTCGAGGCTCTTTAACGATAACCACCGCGTCGGGAAGGGGGCGGCATAAATGATAGTCGGTATACTGGCATTATCGGCTGCCGCGATATCGTCCTATATAATAGGCTCTTTTCCAACCAGCTATGTAGTCACAAGATCGATCAAGGGCACCGACATACGTAAGTCCGGATCCGGTAATGCGGGGGCCACCAACGTACTAAGAACAGTGGGCAGGATGCCGGCGCTCATAACGCTGTTGGTCGATATGTTCAAGGGCGCTTTCGCCGTTACCATAGTCGGGGATTTTTTCTACGGATACGGCGTCAATCTCAACTATGATTTTTATCGAGGCCTGCTGGCGCTGGTGGTAGTGTCCGGCCATGTGTGGTCGGTCTTCCTGCGTTTTAAGGGAGGCAAAGGGGTTGCCACCACTATAGGCGTCGGGTTCGCCCTGGCGCCTAATGTCCTTTGGCCGTCGGTAGCTATCTGGGTGGTTGTATTTATACTGTCAAGTTACGTGTCGCTGGCGTCCATCATTGCGTTAGTGGCGTTTCCTATAATAGCGGTGTTTTTGAATACTCCTATATATACGGTTTTGTTCAGCATAGTTATATGCGGATTAAGTATTTATAAACACAAAGATAATATTGATAGATTATTAAAAGGACAAGAGAATAAAATTAAGATATCAAAAAGTTAATTCCTGCACCTTGACAAAAGTCTATACTAGAGTATACTTACTAGTGTAATTAATAAAAAGGAAGTTTATTTTTTTGTAGGTTAATTAAAAAGTTTTAATAAGTAATTACTAACAGGTGATATATGAGAGAAGTTATCTTTAAGAACCTGACCTCATTAACTTCCCGGAAGAAGGACATCGTCCTCAAGGAAGTCTTCGAGAGAGACGGAGTTATAGCGAAGACTGAGAGGAGATGTTTTTATTTTATAAGGCGGGTCGATCGTCTCAGCGACGATAATACCCTGGACAAATGGATAGCGTCGCAGGGAGCGGGAAGCTCGCCCAATACCAGGCGTTTTCATATATTGAAGGAGCATAGCGACGCCATGAACGAGGATAGGGTGATCTGCAGGATAGAGGGGGAATTTTTTGCCGTCGTTAACATGACCGTATACACGATAGGGTTTTTGCACTATTTCAAGGCGCGGTTTGAAAGAAATGTCATAACAAAATAGCCCTTCGACAGGCTCAGGGCTTTATCTTGAGTGATTCGAAGGATAAAGGAGGGTGCGGATATGCCTTATATAGCTACACGAAGGCTTTACAATGTCGTCGGAAAGAAGGTCTCAAGATTTTTTGAGTACAGGAAGGCCAAGAAGCTTTATAACGAGATAAACAGGGATATGACGTCGGTCGAGTCCCGTTTTATCAGATCCAGGCTGCATCAGATTTAGCCGGTAGTAGGCACAGAGAGGTCCTTTAACAAGGGGGATTGTTAAAAAGGGGCCTCTTTTTTTGTGGGCTGTATTGACAATGTCGTATATGTATGATATACTTTGAGTTCTTTTTGAAAGGGCGCGTATGGATGTGATGGCAAAGGCTAATTGGGTAGATCTTCTTGTCGTAATTATAATGCTGAGAACGGTTTACGTATCTTTCCAGGATGGGCTCAGCCGCGATATATTCCCTCTATTCGGTTCGATATTAAAATTGATTTTGGCGCTGTATTTTTACGGCAAACTGGGCTCCGCGCTGAATTCGTGGATAGCCGTAATACCGGTGTCTATCTGTAACCTGGCCGGTTTTCTCGCGATAGTTCTGGTATCGGGCCTGGCCCTGAAGCTCCTCAGGGTGCTCGTTGACGCGATCATAAAGGTCACATGGCATCCGCTGATCGAGAAGGCCGGCGGGATGCTTGTAGGCGCGTTCAGAGGCGCCGTCTGCGCGAGCATGGTGCTCATATTTCTGGCGCTCGTACCGCTTAATTATCTACAGCGGTCCATAGAAGATAAGTCCTCTAGCGGCATGTTCTTTTTACGCATAGGCCCGGCCATATACCGGGCTATACCGGGGATAGGCGCCGGTTACGAAGATATGGTAAAGAGTATTATTTCGGAAAAGGGCGCTCCAGCAAACGGTAATAAGGCAGCCGACGACAGGCCTGAATGGGAAAAGGTATTCAACAAAGACGATAATAAATCCGGAGGGAAAAAATGAGATTATCCGATATCTACAGGCTTGCCGTAAAGAAGGGCATGGGAAAGGACCCCCGCGGAGTTTCCGGGATAAAAGAAGAGTTTGCGGCCGCAAGGAAGGAATATAATAAATCCAAAGGGCCCGACAGAAAAGCCTTTGATAAGGAATCCTTTGCCAATCCCTATGCCGATACCAGGATACTTTACGGAGATCCACGGCGCGAAGTAAGCACGGTCATGGTAGGTATAGATATGGAGGCCCCGGAGATAATCGCGGCCGACAGGCTGATAGAGCGCGGGATGCAGGTGGATCTTGTAATGGCGCATCATCCGGAAGGAGCCGCCTGGGCGAAATTCTATGACGTTATGAAGCTGCAGGTGGCGATGCTTGCCAAGTGCGGAATACCGAAAGATATCGGCACCGCGCTTCTTAAGGACAGGATGGGGGAGGTCGAGAGGGCGGTGGCCCCGGCCAACCACTTCAGGGCGGTCGATATAGCGCGCCTTTTAGATATACCTTTCATGTGCGTCCATACGCCGGCCGATAATCATGTGGCTGATTATCTGCAGAGGCTTTTTGACAGGAAGAAGCCCGCCAGGCTTTCCAACGTGCTGTCGATCCTTAAGGGGATACCCGAGTATGCGGACGGGCTTAAAAAGAACGCCGGGCCGAGGCTCCTGATAGGGGCGCCGGATAAAAAGACCGGCCGTGGATTCGTCGACATGACGGGCGGCACGGAAGGCCCGAAGAAGATATTGCCCTGCTTTTCGCAGGCCGGGGTCGGCACC
>CAZYZC010000029.1:0-10460 GCA_964650985.1 uncultured Planctomycetia bacterium
CACCACACTTTTAATGTGGTTGTGGTTGGTTCGAGTCCAACGCGGCTCACCAAAATTAAAAGACCTCTTAGAGATAACAGAGAGGTCTTTTAATTTTGATCCTGAGGCACCGAAGGTGCCGAAGGACCTATTCCTCGACGAGGAATTCGACAGCTTTCTGCTACTTCAGCATGTTTGATCCGCTGCGCGTAATGCCCTTAATTACGCGCCAGACCGCCCCTGAAGGCCGATTCCAGCGCCAATATGCCTATCAACCTATCAAATTCCAGATGTGTTTAGTATTGGCCATTTTGCCAGCCTGTCTATCTTATGATCAAGCGCACGGTAAGGGTGTGGTCTTGTCTACTGAAGAAGAATAGGGTAGACTTATATGGGATACCTTTTGAGGGAAAACGTTGAACTTTACGTAAAGGTGATACTAAGGGAGTATGGAATAATGACAAAAAGATACACTATTATTTGGTCGGTGCTTTTTGTCGCGGTCATTATCTTTAGCATGATTGTTCCGGAACCGGCACATGCCGAAAACGCCTGGGATAAAATTAAGGCGGGGTTCAATGCATTTAAAGATAAGGTGCAAGTGGCCTTGGGCAGGGATGACTCGGAAGAATGGGGCAGGATTCCTATTGGGCCATTTTCTATCAAAGCCAGCACTATTGGTAGATGGATGGGCGCTTTCTCAGGCGGAGCGCCTGCAAATACCATACCACCTGCCGGCAATACCCAGAAGATGAGGATGCCCGAAGCGATAGAAGTCGAAGGTGTATCGGTCAAGACAGAAACGATTGAAAAAGGGCTTGATGCCATGGAGAAGGCTGGCGAATGGGCAAAATCCCCGGTCAGCAATACGGTCGAAGCCATTAAAGAAATTAAAGACGAAAGAGACAGGAAGGAATGGGAAGCCCGGCAGAAATTCATCGCAGCCCATAAAACCGGCGTGGAGCCGCCATCAGTCCCCAAACAGCAGAAGAATGCATGGTATTATAAGGCGCAGCGTGCCCCGAGCATATGGCACTATAATGCGCAGGGCGTCTCGACCCGAAGTATTGCTGCAGAGGCACCGAAAGAGACCGCATCAAAGCCGGCAGAGCCCAAATGGCATGTATCCAGCGACATTGCGTTTACTCAGGGCCAGACAGCCTATGCAGCATATAAAAATTCCCAATGGCGCATAGAGCTTAATAAGAGCAGCGCGCTTGTCTGCTATGGGGCAGGCCACGGCTCATGGGGCACGGATAAGAAGTTTATTATAGATTATGGTACTCAGCGGTTCTGGACGGTCGGCAGCTGGCGTGGGCCTGTGATAGTCTTCCAGAAGAAACTGACTAAAAAATTGTACGCCGTTCTCATGGAATATGACTCCGGGAAAAAAATCGTTTTTGGCGAAATTATGACAACAAGCCCTGCGCAATCCGTAAGATTAGAAGGCAGTATCTATGGCGCTTATATCTACATTACGCTTGAGGACGGTAAACAAGAAGTGTGGTCCATATATCAGTATCCGAATATGCCGGGTAAGCTTGTCAGGGAACAGGAAAGTACAGGCGAAAAGTTTCTTTATGCCATGCGCGGTGAGGCGATAAAAACTGGTACGGGCTACGAACATTATGTCTATGCCATGGACGTGATGATAGGATCACAAAAATACAGCAAGGCTATTAATAGTGATCACGTACTAACTGAAGCAGAAAAGTTCCATTATATGTACAACTATTTAAGCCAGGAACTGGGCAGGCCGGATCTCGCGAACCTGATCCGGGAGGTTTATAATAAAAACGGCAAGATATAAAGGAGGGGGCTGTGGAAGAAAAAAAGATAACTATTAAAGAGGCTATAAATTTTGGATGGGAAACGATAAAAAACAATTTCGCCTTTATATTCATAGTCGCGATCATATTCTTGCTCATTTCAATAGTGTCCCAGATGTTTGGCAACATGGCAAAAGGGAATTTTTTATTCACCGTTATTGTAAAAGCCGCCTTTTTTGTTATTGATGCCATAATCACCATAGGCGCCATAAAGATCGCGCTCAAATTCTGCGACGGCCAGAAACCGGCCTTCGAAGACCTGTATTCGTCATACCCACTTGCGCTTAATTACATCGGTGCGTTACTGCTTTTTGTTATAGTGTGCGGCCTCGGCCTCGTACTGCTTATAATACCAGGCATAATACTTTTACTGAGACTTCAATTCTACGCTTACTTTGTTGTGGATAAGAACAAAGGGCCCATAAAAGCGCTTGAGGCGAGCTGGGAGGCGACTAAAGGCAATGAACTAAACCTATTGGCCCTCTGGTTTACATTCCTTGGCATCATGCTTTTAGGGCTCCTCGCGCTTTTTGTAGGGATCTTAGTCGCTATACCGATTATGATGCTGGCACTAGCATTTGTATACCGGAGATTATCCGCATCCGCGCCTGCAGCTCAAGCAGCTGTTGGTTTGCAGGCCGCAAAGGAGGCCAGACCTCAGGCTGCCATCGCTCAACAGGCTGTCACTGCACGGCAAGCTAAAACAGAAGGCCCAAAAACCGTTACTATCAGCATCGAGAAAAAAACACTCGTTTTAATCATATTGCTGGGTGCATTGGCTATAGCCATGTGGACAAACATTATAGGACCTTTCATAGGTAAAGTTATGAATGGTATCGAAAAGACAAAGCAGAAAAAGGAAGAAGCCGCGAAACTCGATGAATATAGAAAGCACTCAGAAGAGACAAAAAAGTTCATGGATGAAACCGACGAATGGCTTGCCAAAGAGAAAAAATGGCTTGAAGAGATGGATAAAAAATCCGGCGCTTATCCGGATCAAGGTTCTTCCGCCGACGAAGATTTATTCAGGAAAGCGGCTTCAAACATCGAAAGCAACTGTAAAAACAAAGGAGTGCAATTTGAGAACATGGGCATAGATGGAAGCTCCGTCATAGTCATTTACCGCGATCCCACCGAGCGGAAGCTGGACAAGGAATTTGGCATTGTATTGATAGAGACGCTTGTAGCGATCGACAACACCGGCCTGACGAAAAGCATAGATAAGATCGTTATACTGCCAAGATATAATGACGGAAATACTTTTAAAGTATCGATATCCGTTGCAAATGCATACCGTGCAGCCAGGGGAGAAATAACCAATGAACAGCTCCAGGGGTTATTAAAAATCGAGCCTTATACTGAATAGGGAAATTTATGTTTAAAAAAGCATATATTATTACGGTCATCATCGTCGTTGTATCGGCCGGATCCTCCCACGCCGAATGGTGGTGGTCCAAAAAGGATAAGGATGAGGACGTGGACTATACAAAGCCATATACGGTCCCGAGGTATCCAGGCATCACGATATATCCGGAAGGCACAAGCCCGCCTCCTGCGCAAAAAGGAGAAGCCAGTTATGACCTCGGAGGGGTCACGAAGGATGACAAGTGGCTAAGAGGAACGACATGGAGAGGAAAGCAGAAATGGGATATTACTTTTGGTGTTAATGACGAGGGATATCCGTTTGAAATAAAATTTGACGCGGACAAGTTGGGAAGAATATCAACGCTAAGAGGAACCTATCGCGGGGGGAATAATCCGGTATGTTACATAAACAGCGCCCGCTTTGA
Source organism: uncultured Planctomycetia bacterium (assembly GCA_964650985.1). Lineage (GTDB taxonomy): Bacteria > Omnitrophota > Gorgyraeia > 2-01-FULL-45-10 > 2-01-FULL-45-10 > JAPLMF01. Next base: position 3,599 of record CAZYZC010000029.1, read on the forward strand.
TTATAATGCACGAAAGCTTTATTTCGCGGATGCGAGGGGCGCACATTTCGAAGGTATATTTGACCCCTCCTTTTCCCGGGTAGAAGGAAGTTGGTACCAGGGAGGGGACAAGCTGGGCACATTTCATATGGAACGATACGTGCATCCACATGGCGTGCTGGTTGACACCGACGAGGCATGGATTGGCCACGAATTCCCCGGCCAACGCCGTCCTCCGAAACTTTCTCAAGAAGAACAAGATAAGATAGATTTTTATAAGCCTTGGTATAACTCCAGTCCGAGGATGATTTTCAAGAAGCTATGGTTACATGACAGACCGGAAGAGTGGCCAGCCCCTCCGAAGATATATGACCATCAAAAGTATATCTCAAGTCCTGAATTCAAGGCAAGAGAGGCAGAGAATAAAGTAAAAGCGAAAGAAAAGGCGAAAAAAGAAGCTGAAGAAAAAGAGATGCGTCAGCGAAGGGATTCCTGGAAACGCCAGACGTGGTGGTGGAAATGAGCCAAGATGCCCACGTTAGTCCATTATATCAATATTGGTATACCCTCCGCCGAAGCTTGAAATGCGCGCATTATAGCCTTTCGATCTGACGGCATTCAATATCCTTTCATATATTCTGCCTTTATTCTGGCTATCCGCGGCGATACTCTGCTCATATGCCTGCCACTCGCCCGACATAAAGACCGGATTTTGCTGCTGCGTCTGGCTGAGCCACTGGTTCATTCCCGCGACATTCCCTTTGAATTTATGCGCCGCTATGACGGTTTCGGCGGTAAGCCGCACATATGTTTCCTCGTCCAGGGCTAATACGATTGAGGCCAGGGACATGAAAATGACACCGGTTAGCAGGATCTTTTTCATATTTACCTCCACAGGTAGTTATTTCTGATACTGTTGCAATTGCTGCATGACCTTGCTGAACTCCTCCAGCGCCACCATCCCTATGGCGAATTTCACCTTTGGCCCCAATCCCGCCTGCGGTTTCTGGGCAGGCCCTTTTATAACAAAATCAAAGTAAAGATCGCCCTGCCCCGATTGTAAATAAGGTGCCAACCTGTTTACGGCTGTCTGCAGGAACTGTGAGTTTTCCATCCCGGGCTTCGTAGCGAGCCTCAGATTGTGAAACAATACGGTCGTCGGGCAGTCTATTACGGTATTGTGCATCCGAAATATGGTGGTGGAGCTAAAAGAGCCGCTGTTGACATAGAACGGCGTATATTGGTCAAAATACGGACGGAATAGAGTAATTTCTATATAATCTGTCTTTAAGGTGGTTTCCGTGTCGACCCTATCCTTATATATTGCCATGCTCGCCTGTAATGAGGCCGATCCGTTAGGCGGGTTCTTCATCGGGATCCTGAAAGTCATCGAGCAGTTCGCCTGAATTCTGCCATTGGAAGGCGGATCGGTCTTTAGCTGGAAATTAAAGTTGTCGCAGTAAAGGGTAAGCGGGGTTTGTGAAACATAGTAGTCTTTGAAATTTATAATAGAATTTTTTATAACGATGCTCTTGAAATTCTTCGCAAAATCATACAGGCCGGTGGCAGCCGGTATTTCGGCCGCGTACGCTATACCGCTGATCCAGGGTTTGGCTTCTTCATGGGCAGAGGCAATGTTAAAGATGCCTTTTCTGTTCCTTTCTATGGTCAGTACGCCGTTCTCGACCACAACCTCCTGGAGGATGAAGGTTCTATCTTTTTCGAACCTTTCCTTGTCTATCAATACTATAAAGTTATCGGCCTTGAATATATTCTCCTCAAACTCCATTTTATTCAAAATGGTAAAGCCCTTGAAATCGACCAGTCCTTCATTAAGATTAAACGACATTGTTTGAAACTTTATCTGCGAACCCAGCATCTTTGAAAGCATCTGCTCGATATTGGCCTTGCCGAAGAATTTTAAATAAAAGACGGCTCCCGCAGTTATTATCGCCGCGATGAGAACGCATGCCAGGAAGCTCTTAAAGAGAAACTTAAGTATTTCCATGTTATAAAGTATATCACGCGCCTAGAAAAATACCAGCTTTTGGGTCTTGGCCTAATGTTTGAGATATCAGAATCAGATGTAAATTTCAGTTCGAGTCCTGCGCGGCTCACCACTGTAATGAAAAATCCTTTCAGGAAACTGGAGGGATTTTTTATTTATGTTGGCATGTTTAAGGATTTATTAAGATCGATGTTACCAAACATAAATCTCAAAATCGAATAAGATGTTTGGTAATAGATTTGACAATCGTTACCAAACAATGTATACTAAAAATGGATATTTGTTTGGTAACGATGCGGAGGATGGTATGGGGCTTATTAAAGGTGTCCTCAGGGAAGAGCTCGGTAACTCTCTACGACTAAAAGATAGCTATTATAAAGAGCTGAAGAAGCGGCCCGGTGGGAGCATAGTCGAAAAGCGCATAAGAGGCCATAAGTATTATTATTTAGCGTTTAGAGACTGTGGCAAAGTGCGGTTTGTTTATAAGGGCAAAACTCTTTCAAAAGAGTTTCTGGTTGAGTTCGAAAAATCAAGGCGTCTGCGAAAGAGATATAAAGAACTGGTCCGGCAGCTTAATGCGAGGATCAAGTACATAAGGAAAGCGCTTCATGGAAAAGAAAACGTTTAATCTATCAATAGAAGTATTAAAAAGATTCGAGCGCGCAGGAGTATTAAAACATTTTATTATTATTGGGAGTTGGAGCATCTATTTTTATAAACATTACTTTAATGCCAAGAGTTACTCAACATTTATTAGGACGATGGACATAGATTTCTTAATTCCGATTCCGTCCAAGTTCCCCGACAATGTACGGATTTTTGATCTATTAGAAGATCTTGGTTTTATTGAGGAATATAAAGGATCGGAAGGCTATATGAAAATATCTCATCCGGACCTGACTGTCGAGTTCTTGGTTCCGGAAAGAGGACGCGGACATGATGAGCCGTATTTAATACCGCAACTTTCGATTAATGCCATACCATTGCGGTATTTGGATTTTTTAGTTGAAAACACTATATCTATATCGGCCGAAGGCCTGCGTATCAAGTTGCCACATCCTGCGGCATATGCGCTTCATAAATTCATAATATTCAAGAGGCGACGCAATGCGGATAAGCACGACAGGGATATCGAGGGAGCCTTAAGAGTATTTCAAGCGCTTATGGACCATGGTGATGCTGCAGAGGTAAGACGGATATTCGGAAAGATGCATAAGAAATGGCAGAAAACGATCATTGATAATCTTAGGACAATAAAAGAAGAGGATGTTATTAGTATCCTTGAAGCCAGATAGGTAATTTTTGATACAGCTTTGGCGCAGGGGCTACTTGAGAAACTTCTCTTATTTGAAATCAGGCCACCTCCAGCGCCAATATGCCTATCAACCTATCCGGTTTTCATACAAAAACCGGATGCCTACTACTGTCGATAGCCTTGCGGGCTATCTAGTTTCGGATGTTTTTAGTTTAGCCGAAACTAGCGGAATATGGGCGTATATTGCCATTGACAAACATGGATAATATGATATACTTGTATTGTAAGAAAGTAAGGAAGTAATGCTGGTTCGGCAAAAGCTCACCAGCATGCTGAGCCTGTCGAAGCATGCAAATTAAAGAGGAGATATAAGATGAAGACGTTAAATAAAGGCAGATATTATCTTTCGCACGTAACCTCGAAAGGTCAGACCACTATCCCAAGGGCTGTAAGAGCCATGCTTGGCCTCAAAGAAGGCTCAGAAATCGCTTTTAAGCCAGCGACACATGGTTTTACGCTCGTAAGGGTAACGACAACAATTAAGGAAGAAAACCCTTATACTCCGCAAGAATGGAAGAAGATCGAGAAGCTTGCCTCCGCAAAAGGAAAGACTTTTCATAGCGCGGAAGCAGCTTTAAAGCATCTCCATAAGGCGTAAATCGTGAAGATAATTATCAAACCCTCATTCGAGCGAATCTATAAAAAGCTCCCTCATTCCGAGAAAAACCAGATAGACGAGAAAATCACAGAGCTTTTCAATTATTACGATAAAGACGTGCTCGTCTCCGGATTAAGAGTAAGAAAAATGGGTGGGAAGGACAGCTATTTCGAAATAGACACCGCCTCAAACAGACGCATCTTGATCAGAAAGCAGAAGGATCTTATAGAACTCATCGCCTATGGCAATCATGACGAAATCAGGAGATTTTTAAAGCAAGCTTAATTTATCTCAAAAAACGGGCTAAATTCGTCTGGAATAAGATATAAGATGTAAGGTTTAGTTCGAGTCCAACGCGGCTCACCAATAATAAAAAAACAGGGCTGTCCCATTTTTTACAACGAGGATCAAGAGACAGGAGATATCGAATGACAGATCAAATACAAAACGAATTGGCCGCTTTCGATAACCCAGCCCCATCCCAAATCAATGACCGAATCTAAGCGCGCCGTGCGCAAATCCAAAGCTATCAATATCCGCCGTACCGAGATCCGACTTTATCCCGATCAAAGACGGGTGGTTCTGAGGCCCTTGCACTACGCTTCGCGCGGGGAGTATGAAAAAATCATAGGTCGCGCGCTATCTCTTAAAGACAAAGAGGTAGAAAAAGTAACAGCTCAGGTGCTGGCCGAATATTCCTCGCGGCACCGCGATCTGAGTGAACGACTTTTGGCGAGATTTCACCATGTTGAACGCTATCTGCCCTCAGGCTCGAGGCTTTCGGCCTCGCGCAAGCTCTTAATCGGCTCCTATTTTGTTTTTGAATATTCAGCCGAATCTGCCGCGCTTTTTAATCCTTCGATCATTCCGCATCCGAACCAGTCGGGTCTGCCGGAGGGTTCATTGCGGTTCCTGATGAGCCTGCGCTCGACCGGGGAAGGGCATATTTCCTCCATTACATTCCGCAGCGGCGTTATCGACAAACACAATAGTATTTCTGTCGATGCCCCTTCCCGGTTTTTAAACGAGCCCGAACTGGTTGAAAACCCGATATATAACAAGGAGTTGTTTGAACGGAAACTTTCGGAGATGGGATTGGTCAATGACCGGTCAAAGCACATTCTGGGCGGTTTGGCGGAGAATTTTTCGCTTATCGAGCTGAAGCGCCGTCTCCGCGAAGTCCTGGAAGAAAAGATTCCCGGTCAGGCGATAGAAGATGATCCCATCGCGCGGGGGTTTTGGATCCTTGCCAAGTCCAACTATGAGATCCGGTTTCCAGCGGCGCAGGAGCTTTCTGAGCGGATAATCTTTCCCGTGATCCCGATCCAGAGCAATGGCATCGAGGATGTCCGTCTTGTAGAGCATAGGGATGAAAAGGGTACGGTGACCTATTACGCGACATACACGGCTTACAACGGACGCAATGTCCTGCCGCAGCTGTTTGTAACGGAAGATTTTTGTCATTTCAAGTTCGTTACGCTGAACGGTATGGGGGTGCAGAACAAGGGGATGGCTCTTTTTCCGCGAAAGATCAACGGCCATTTCGCGATGCTGTCGCGGCAGGACGGCGAAAATATATTTCTGATGTATTCCGATAATGTTCATTTTTGGAATAAGGCAAAGATGGTGCTATCACCCGCTTATCCCTGGGAATTTACGAAGATGGGTAATTGCGGATCGCCTATCGAAACGCCGGACGGCTGGCTCGTCCTGAGCCACGGCGTGGGCCCCATGCGCCGGTATTGTCTTGGGGCGTTTCTCTTGGATCGGGACGACCCTTCGAAGGTGCTCGGGCGGCTGCGGGAACCCCTGATGTGCCCCGAGGGGATCGAGCGGGAAGGCTATGTGCCAAATGTCCTCTATACCTGCGGAGCGCTTCTGCGCGGCAAGCAGCTGATCCTGCCGTATGGTATGTCGGACCGCGTTACAGGTTTTGCGACCATCCCTCTTAAAGAAATAATGGCCTCCATGTAACGTTAGGGGTGGATTGCACATTGACGACATCCTTAGACAGGTGGTTATAAGATAGGATTGCGCCTCTCATTAAAACAAAAAATGGACAGACTGCTTTTTTAACGGAACTTTTCAGCCGAACGCCGTGTCTAAGAGTGAAGGATATGAATAAATACACAGCGCTTCTAATAACGGCTTTAGTTGTCCTTACTTATTTTTCGGGGAATGTTTGCGCCGAAAGCGCGATCGCCTGGAAGGCATGCGTTGAAGAGGCGAAGAGGGATCATCCCGACCTTGTCTCCGCCGCTGAAAAGATAAACCAGTATAAGGCCGCCAAAGAGATCACCGGGAGTGCCTATATCCCGCAGATCACAGGCAACGCCAGCGAGGTTACCTCAAAAGGCGCCGCATACGGCACCAGCGGCGCTCAGGTCACTTCCAACCGCCGGGCGTCGACCTCCTACGATTACAGCATAACGGGCGAGCAGCTTCTCTTTGACGGTTTCAAGACCTCGTTCGACCTCTCGGCTGCCGAGCGCAATATAATAGCTTCCAGATATAATTACGACGTGGCTTCCTCCAATGTGCGGCTAAGGCTCAGAACGGCGTATGTAAACCTCCTGACGGCACAGGGCCTCCTGACGATATCGAAAGAGATCGAAGTCCGCCGCAGGCAGAACCTGGAGCTCGTAAAACTGAGGTATGAAGGGGGCAGGGAACACAGAGGGTCACTCATGACTTCCGAGGCGGACCTGGCGCAGGCGGTATTCGATGTAAATCAGGCATCGAGGAGCATATTTCTCGCGCAAAGGCAGCTAACCAAGGAACTGGGACGTGAAAAGTTCGCGCCTATGACGGCGGAAGGTGATTTCGAGGTCAAGGAGGCCGACCGCGAAATGCCGGACTTTGAAAAGATATGCGCGACCAATCCGCTTCTGGAGCAGCTGATAGCGCAGAAAGAGGCCGCGAAATACGGAGTGAAGTCCGCCAAGGCGATGTTCTTTCCTCA
>CAZYZC010000030.1:0-2652 GCA_964650985.1 uncultured Planctomycetia bacterium
TTTCTATGCAGAAACGCCTCCATATCTATTATGCCGGCTCAGTACAGGGGGTCGGTTTCCGCTTTACCGTCGAACGCACGGCCAATTCTATGGGCCTTTCGGGATGGGTCCGGAACCTCGGCGACGGCCGCGTTGAAACGGTCGTCGAAGGGGAGGAGACGGCGCTCGAAGGTTTCCGGCGGAAGATCTCGGATATATTCGACGGCTGCATACGTCAGACCGATATGACCGCTGACAAAGCCACCGGAGAGTTCGGGTCATTCGACATAAGGCTCTAACTTGAGATACGCCGTATTATCCGATATACACGGTAACCTCGAAGCCCTTGAGGCGGTCTTGAGACGCCTGGAGTCCGAGGGCATAGAATCGTATATCTCTCTCGGCGATATTGTCGGATACGGCGCGGATCCTTCGGAGTGCATAAGGCTCGTAAGGTCGCTTAACCCGCTCTTCTCGATAGCAGGGAATCATGACTGGGGAGTCGCCGGAACCTTCGATCTCGGCGGTCTGAGCGCCGACGCCAGGACCGCGGCCTTATGGACGAGGGAAAAGCTCGAGCGCCCGGAGATGGAGTACCTTAAGTCGCTTCCGGTGACCTATGGCGATAAAAATTTTACGCTCGTCCACGGCTCTTTGGTAAAACCGGAGGAGTTTGATTATATACTGACTAAATCGGACGCTATAGCGTCGATGAGGCTGATGACCGGGCCGCTGCTCTTCGTCGGACATTCGCATGCGCCGGCCGTTTACAGCCTCGAAGGCGGAAGTAAGCGCATAGTGAACACCGGCAGCGTCGGCCAGCCGCGCGACAGGGACCCGCGCGCAAGCTTTGTCATATATGACGACGATACCGCAGACATCAGGACGATAAGGGTCGATTACGATATTGAAAAGGCCCGTAAAAAGATTATAGACGCCGGCCTTCCCGCATTTTTAGGAAACAGGCTTCGCGAAGGGGTATAGATTGGATTCAAAAGAAGCCAAGAAGAAGATAGGTGGATTGAAGGACGTCATCAGGCGCCACGACAGCCTGTATTATGTCCAAAACACCCCGGAAATATCTGACGGTGAATACGACCGCATTTACCGTAAGCTGAAGGACCTGGAAGCCGCGCACCCGGAGCTCATAACGCCGGATTCTCCTACACGCCGCGTAGGAGGCGAACCGGCCAAAGGTTTTTCAGCGGTTAAACATATCGTCCCCATGCTCAGCATGGACAATACGTATTCGGCCGACGAGATAAGGGATTTCGATAAGAGGGTGCGGAAGATCTTAAAGGGCCGGAAAGTAGAGTATGTCGTCGAACTTAAATTCGACGGCGTAAGCATATCGCTTTTGTATGAGAAGGGCGTCTTTGTCAGAGGAGCCACGAGGGGAGACGGGGAGAAGGGCGACGACGTCTCCGGCAACCTGAAGACGATAAGATCGGTGCCGCTGGTATTCGATGGCCGGATCGGGGAAGTCCCCGCCTCGATAGAAGTCCGCGGCGAAGTCTACATGACCAAAAAGGCATTCGACCGCATAAACCGCGGCAAGGATGAAAAGGGCGACGAGCTGTTCGCCAACCCCCGGAACGCGGCCGCCGGGTCGCTCAAGCTTCTCGACCCGAAAGAGACGGCGAGGCGGAGGCTGGATGTGTTCGCCTGGGGCGTAGGCCATTGCGAAGGGATGCAGTTTAAAAAGCACACGGAAGTCCTCGACTACCTGAAAGAAGCGGGGTTTGAGGTCAATGCGCATCATAAGCTCTCTTCCGATATAGAGGAGGTAATAGCCTTTTGTGATTTGTGGGAGCCTAAAAAGGACTCGCTCGATTTTAATATCGACGGTATGGTGATCAAGGTCAACGATCTTTCAGACAGGGAGGTCCTCGGCGTGACTTCCAAGAGCCCGAGATGGGCCATAGCTTATAAGTTCCCCGCCGAGAAGGCGCTTACGGAGGTCCTCGACGTTATACTCGGCGTGGGGCGTACCGGCACGGTAACGCCGGTGGCGATATTAAAACCGGTTCAGCTTTCCGGCACCACGGTTTCGAGGGCCACGCTCCATAATTTCGATGAAGTAGAAAGGCTCGGGGTAAAGATCGGGGACAAGGTCTACGTAGAGAAGTCGGGCGAGATAATACCTAAAGTGCTTTCTGTGGCTAAAGAGAAGAGGACCGGCAAGGAAAGAGACATCAAGCTTCCCGGCAAATGCCCGGCATGCGGTTCAAGGCTCGTAAGGGACCCCGAAGAGGTGGCGCTCCGCTGTGATAACGTCGCGTGTCAGGCCCAGATAAAGGAGACGGTGCTCCATTTCGCGTCCAGGAAGGCCATGGATATAGAGGGTATGGGCGACGCCATAGTGAATCAGCTCGTTGACAAGGCCCTGATAAAGGATTACGGTGATATATACGCCCTCAGGGTCGAGGACGTAATGAAACTGGACCGTATGGCGGCCAAAAGCGCGGCCAACCTTATCGGGGCCATAGAAAAGTCCAGGTCCAACGACTTAAGCCGCCTTATATACGGCCTTGGGATACGCCATGTAGGCGAGAGGGCGGCATGGGTCCTTGCCGAAGCTTTCGGCTCTATCGACAAACTTAAGAAGACTACGGCCGGTGAGCTCACCGGGATCCGTGATATAGGCCCCGTAGCCGCCGGGTCCGTTATCGA
>CAZYZC010000030.1:2752-10274 GCA_964650985.1 uncultured Planctomycetia bacterium
TATTCAACATCGCCGGCTGCGCGGGCCTCCAGAAGAAGTTCACCAGGAAGAAGAAGGAAACGGTCAAGATGCCGCGCATCTATCAGGTGAAAAAATACGACCGGAAACCCACTCCGGAACTTTACAGGAAACATTATGTTTATTGGGAATCTTTTCAATCCGAGATGATAATGGTTCTCGGCCAGAATCACAAGAAGGACATGGTTTGCATAGAGCATATCATATCAAACTTAAGCGATATGCGGAATATGCTCCTGCCGGAGAAGGCGGCGGAGCTTGAGATACACATAGAAAGGCTTGCCAAAATAAAAGATATACTGGCAAAGGAGGATCTCACCAGGTTCAACAGGACTTATGTCACGATGACGCTTGAGCGCGAATCGAGATACATAAAGAGAGGCTTTGTGTACAAGAAGGTCAAGGACAGCCTGCGCACAAGTTATGAGGACGAACCCGGCGTCAATACGGATCTGCCCAAAACGCAAGAGGCGGCGGATGGCCAAAGCCAGCCGGCGGAGTAAATTCATGATAAAACGTTTTGTCGCCGGGCCTATAGAGACGAATTGTTATCTGGTATGGGATCCTTCAACCGCAGACGCCTGTCTTGTAGATCCCGGAGGGGAGGCGGAGAAGATAAAGGACTTCCTGGAGGATAACGGATTGCGCCTGGGTTTTATAATCAATACCCACGGTCACGGCGACCACATAGCGGCCAACTCCGATTTTAACGTGCCGATATACATACACGGATCCGACAAGGATTTTCTTACGGATCCGGCCAAGAATCTTTCAGGGGCGTTTCTCTTTCCTTTTGTATCGCCGGCCGCGTCCAGGATACTTAAGGACGGAGATACCGTAAAGCTGGGGACTCTCTCGATGGAGGTCATGCATACGCCGGGCCATACGCCCGGTTCGATATCGATAGCGCTGGATGATGTGGTATTCACCGGGGATACATTATTTGCCGGCGGCGTAGGGCGGACCGATTTGGAAGATGGCAGCGAAGACGATCTCTTCAGGTCTATACGCGATAAGCTGATGCCGCTTGCCGATGACGTAATAATATATCCGGGGCACGGCCCCGAGTCGACGATAGGCGAGGAGAGGGACTCGAATCCTTTTATATCGTAGCGTATAGGAGAAGATGAAAGAGCTCATAGCGGAGTTTATAAATTACCTTTCGGTAGAGCGCGGCCTTAGCAAGAATACTATCGCCGCGTATAGCGCCGACCTCGAGCGGTTCCTGGCGTATCTGGAGTCGAAGGGGATAGCCGATATAGACCGGATAAAACGGCAGGATATAATGAACTATCTCCTGTCCCGGAAGGATATGAACATATCCGGCAACTCGATATCGCGGGGGCTCGTAGCAATAAAGATGTTCTACCGGTTTCTCGTGCAGGAACGTCTTGCCAGGGAGGACGTCGCCGGGATCCTGGAGTCGCCTAAACTGATAAGGCCGATCCCGTCGGTACTCTTGTTGTCCGAGGTCGATAGCATCCTGAAGGGCCCGAACCTGAAGGATCCTATAGGTATAAGGGATAAGGCGGCCATAGAGCTTTTATACGCTACGGGGATGAGGGTGTCGGAGATAGTGGATCTTCCTATCGAGGGCCTGAACCTCGACATGGGTTTCGTAAAGTGCAAGGGCAAGGGCGACAAGGAAAGGATAGTGCCCGTAGGCGGTAAGGCCATAGAGGCGCTTTCGCGCTATATAGAAAAGATCAGGCCTGCCATGGCGGGAAAACGGCAGGATAAGCATCTCTTCCTGTCGCGGCTCGGCAGGAAGATCTCGCGCCAGACCTTCTGGAAGATGATAAAGAAGTACACGAAGATGGCGAGGATAAAGAAGGATATAACTCCGCATACTCTCAGGCACAGTTTCGCGACGCACCTCTTGGAGCGGGGCGCCGACCTGAGGGTGGTGCAGGAGATGCTCGGGCACGCGGATATATCCACGACGCAGCTCTATACGCACATAAACAAGGAAAGATTGAAATCGATACACAGGCAGTTCCATCCGAGGCCGTGATCAGAAGGGTATAGATGAATATCAAAAATAAGATAGAGGCGGCGATGCCGGGCAGGGTCATACTGCTCGTGCGTGAAGCAGGCGTTAAGTCCGGCGATCTTGGATACCGCGCTTATATCGTGGGCGGAACGGTCCGCGATATAATTTTAGGTAAGAAACACGTCGATGTGGATATGACCATAGAGGGCGACGCGATAAAACTCGGCAAGGCTATAGCGAAAGACTCCGACGCCGCCATGACCGCTTATAAGGGTTTCGGTACCTGTACGCTGGTCTTCAAGGACGGATCGAAGATAGACCTTGCGACAGCAAGAAGCGAGACGTATAAGCGGCCCGGCGCCATGCCCGCCACGAAACCGGGCACGCTCAGAGAAGACTTAAAGCGCAGGGACTTCACCATAAACGCGATGGCGGCTTCGGTGATGTCCAAAGATTTCGGGGAAGTTTACGATCTGTTTAACGGCGTCGGCGACCTGAAGTCGGGGCTCATAAGGATAATGCATTCGAAATCGTTCGTGGATGATCCCACGCGGATATTGAGGGCGCGGCGTTTTGCCGCGCGTTTCGGATTCAAGATAGAACCTAAAACAGACGCGCTCATGAAGAAGGCCCTTATAAACCGGGCGCTGGACACTGTATCCCCCGGGAGGATACAGAAGGAACTTATACGCATCTCAAAGGAAATACTGTAAAAAAATAAACCGGAGGTTTTAGTGAGTAGAATGAGGCCCGAGAGGGTGCAGGAAGCCATACGGCAGGAGATATCGCTGATAGTCCAGGGACAGATAAAGGATCCCCGCATCGGATTCATAACGATAACGAAAGTCGATCTTACAAAAGATCTGCGGTACGCCAGGATCTACTTCAGCGTCCTGGGAAAGGGCTCAGACAAGAATAAGGCCCTGAAGGGACTGAACAGCGCCAAGGGATACATAAAGGGCCTGGTAGCCGACAAGATCAAATTAAGGTATATGCCGGAGATATCGTTCGTCATAGACAGCACTATGGAGCATACGCAGCACATATACGACATACTGGACAGTATAAAGAAACCCAAAGAGGAGGCCGGGGGCGATCATGGATCCCGTTAGACCTATTTGGCACTATACCTATGTGCTTAAATTAGAAAAACAGGAACATTCTATACTGGAGTTACTAATAATCTTAAAAATAGATTAGCGCAACATGCCAATGGAGAGGTTTATTATACAAAGAGCAGACTTCCTGTCAGGTTAATATACTGTGAAATTTGCTTGAACAAGGATGATGCTTATCGAAGAGAGCGATATTTAAAGACCGGCATGGGTAAAAGATATCTTAAAAATAGGTTAAAGGGAGGTCTAACGGGATGGAAAAAGTGATAAAGGCGATACGGAAGCATAAAAAGTTCCTTATAACGGCTCATGTGAATCCGGAAGGCGACGCCATAGGGTGCCAGCTGGCCATGAAAGAGCTCCTGGTAAAGCTCGGCAAGGCCGCTTTTATAGTCGATAACGATCCCGTTCCGGGCCACTACAAATTCATGCCCGGTTCGGCGGCTATATCCAACAGGCTCAGCCGCGTGGGCGAGTTCGACGCGGCTATCGTGCTCGATTGTCCGACGCTGAAGAGAATAGGCAGGGTCAGCGAACTTCTTACGGAAGATAAGATGGTGATAAACATAGACCACCATATCTCGAATGAAAAATTCGGGGACGTGAGATGGGTCGATCCGGCGGCCAGCTCGGCCGGGGAGATGGTGTATCTGCTGTTCAGGAGGTTCGGCGTAAAGCTTTCCAGGGACGCCGCGCTCGTCCTGTATATAGCCATACTTACGGATACCGGGTCGTTCAATTATGACAATACGACGAGCATGACGCACCGGATAGCCGGCGAACTTCTGGAATACGGGCTGAAACCGGCCGCCGTATCCGAAGACGTATACGAGCGGAGGTCGGAGATAGATATAAGTTTTCTCGGGCTTGTGCTGTCCACGATAAAAATGAACAGGACCGGCCAGGTGGCGTATCTGGATATAACAAGGAAGATGCTTAAGGATACCGGTGCCGACGCCGCGAAGTCGGAAGGTTTTGTAAACTACGCCCGCTCGATAGAAGGCGTCAAGGTCGCCGCGATATTCAAGGAGGACCTGAAGAAGCCCGGTATAATTAACGTAAGCTTCCGTTCGAAGGGCGATGCCGATGTCAATAAGATAGCCTCGGCGTTCGGAGGCGGCGGCCACGTCAAGGCGTCCGGGTGTGTGATCGCCGGGACCCTGTCCGAGGTCAAGAAGAAGGTTATCGCAAAGATCGAAGAGGGGTTGTCCCGTGGACGGAATACTCGTAATAGATAAGCCCAGGGGCCCCACCAGCCACGATATCGTCGATATCGTGCGAAGGACCTTTAACATAAAGAAAGTAGGCCACGCCGGCACGCTCGACCCCATGGCTACAGGCGTCCTGGTCATATTGACAGGCAGGCGCACGAAGGACTCGGATAAGTTCTCAAGCGATGACAAGGAATACGAAGGCGAGCTCACTTTCGGGGCCACATCAGATACCGAAGACGCCGAAGGCGTCATAACCGTTTCCGGTAGATCCCCGGCCATAGACCACACCATAATAAAAGAGGCTTTTGACGCTTTTCTGGGGCCTATAGAACAGATCCCTCCGGCCTATTCCGCGGTAAAGCACAAGGGAAAGAAGCTTTATGAGCTGGCGCGCAAGGGCATAGTTGTCGAAATGAAGCCGCGCAAGGTGACCATATTGAGGCTCGATATATTGGAGATATCTTTACCGAAAGTGAGGTTCGTCGTCACCTGTTCGAAGGGGGCGTACATACGGAAGCTCGCCTCGGATATAGGACAGAGGCTGGGATGCGGGGCGTATCTTTCGGCGCTCCGTCGTACCCGCTCCGGAAAGTTCACTTTAGCCGACGCAATTACCATAGATAAACTCCCGACACTACGGACTACGGACTATGGACTACGGAGTGCGGAGCGAAGCGGAGCCTCCCCGAAGGGGGCTATACCATGCGCATAATCCGCGGATTGCGAAATCTGAAACACCCGATACGACGATCCGTCGTCACGATAGGGATGTTCGACGGCGTCCATATCGGGCACCGCAAGATAATCGATAATGTCGTGGCGTGCGCCGAAAACAAAAAGCTCGAGTCGGTCATAGTGACCTTCGATCCCCATCCCTCCAGAGTGGTTTCGCCGTCCGAAAACGTACCGAGCCTGATCTCTTTGGAGCACAGGCTGGATATCTTTAAAAGGCTGGGCGTCGATACGGCCGTGGTTATAAATTTCGCGAAGCCTTTCGCGCGGATGAGCCCGCAAAACTTCGTAAAGAAAATATTGATAGACAGATTAGGCGCCAGGCACATTTATACCGGAGAGAACTTCTATTTCGGCAGCTCGGCCTCCGCGGGTTCCGGGGACCTTGACAGGATCGCCTCGCCGTACGGCGCAAAGGTGGTCTCGGTGCCTCAGGCCGAAGTTTCGGGCGAAGCGGTCAGCTCCAGCCTGATAAGAAAGTACATCGCTTCCGGCGAACTTAATAAGGCGGAGAGGCTTCTGGGGAGGCCTGTATCGATATTGGGTACGGTGGTCCGCGGCGCCAGGTTCGCCAGGGTACTGGGATATCCCACCGCGAATATCAATCCGCATCATGAAGTCATACCTCCTGCCGGGGTGTATGCGATTAAGGTACAAATAGGCCCGGCCATGAGGAACGGAGTGCTCAATATAGGTAAGAGGCCCACGTTTTACGCCCCCCGCGACAGGGAGCCGGGTATAGAGGCGCACATATTCGATTTCAAGGGCCGTATCTACGGCAAGGAGATAGAGGTATATTTTGTGCGGAAGATACGGGATGAGAGGCGTTTTGAGGATGCGGAGGCCCTTGTCAGGCAGATAAAGAGGGATATAAAATCCGCAGGTTTAAGCTTTACAAGTAAGGGGTAATATGTTAACATGGACAAAACGATAAACCCCCATGAGCATTCTCGCGGGCAATCTGAGCATAAAAGGAAAGGTGTAAATAATGGCTTTGGTAAAAGAGAAGAAGACTGAAATAATCACGAGTTTCAAGGAGCATGAAAAGGATACCGGGTCGCCCAGCGTCCAGATAGCGCTCTTAACGGAGAGGATAAACTCCCTTTCCGGCCATTTTAAGGCGCATAAAAAAGACCATCATTCAAGGCATGGTTTGCTGCGCATGGTATCGGTGAGGCGCCGGTTACTGGAATATCTAAAGAAGAAAAACCTAAAAGAATATCAGGCTCTCATAAAGAAGCTTGATCTCAGAAAGTAAATCATGACAAAAAAATTCGAAACCAAGATAGGCCGGGAAGATATAATTATCGAGACCGGCAGGATGGCAAAGCAGGCCGACGGCGCGGTCACCGTGCAGATGGGCGGTACGGTAGTACTTGTTACGGCGGTATGTTCAAACACTCTGCGTGAAGGCATCGATTTTTTTCCGCTCACCTGCGAGTACCAGGAGAGGACCTACGCGGCCGGTAAGATACCCGGCGGTTTTTTCAAGCGCGAAGGCCGGCCCACCGGAAAAGAGGTGCTTACATCGCGTCTTATAGACAGGCCCATCAGGCCGTTATTCCCGAAGGGCTTCATAAATGAGATTCAGATAGTCGCGTTTGTAGTGTCCAGCGACGGCGAGAATGACGCGGATGTATTGGCTCTTAACGGCGCTTCGGCGGCGTTATCTATATCCGACATTCCTTTCGAAGGCCCCATATCGGCGGTGCGCGTGGGCAGGGTAGACGGAAACTTCATAGTCAATCCGACTTTTCAGGAGCTGGAGAAGAGCGATATCGACCTGGTCGTGGTCGGAACGCGTAAATCGGTAGTGATGCTGGAGGCCGGCGCGAAGGAGGTTACCGAAGAGGCCATGTCCGAGGCCATAAAATTCGGCCATGAAGCCGCCAAGGCGCTCATAGACCTTCAGGAAAAGATGGTCAAGGATTGCGGCAAGAAGAAGCGCGAAATAGAGCTTCACCTGGTCGATAAGGATCTTTTGGCCGAGGTCAAGTCGCTTGCGGCGAAGAGGCTCGAGGATATAAACAAGCTTCACACTAAAGAAGGGCGCGAAGACGCGATTGACATTCTTTCGGGAGAGCTGATGGATAAGCTCGTAACGGAAGAGTCCGGTTATACAAAAGGCCAGATCAAGGCCGCTCTCTCTGAGATCGAAGAAGAAGAGGTAAGAAAATATATAATAACGAAGAAGACCCGCGTCGACGGGCGTAAGTTCGATGAGATACGCCAGATTACGTGCGAGGTAGGATTGCTGCCGAGGACGCATGGCTCAAGCTTATTTACCCGCGGCCAGACGCAGAGCCTTTCAGTTACAACTCTCGGAACCGGACAGGATGAGCAGACTGTAGAGGGGCTTGAGGGAGAGATACAGAAGAACTTCATGCTCCATTATAACTTTCCTCCGTTCTCCGTAGGAGAGACCAAGCCGATGAGAGGCCCCAGCAGGC
>CAZYZC010000031.1:0-10274 GCA_964650985.1 uncultured Planctomycetia bacterium
TCCGTTTCCGTAGCGTTCTTAGGTATAATCGGTTTCGTCGGGTTGATAGCTCCGCACATGATGCGAAGGGTTGTAGGAGCCGATCACAGGTATCTCGTCCCGATAACCGCGGTCTTCGGCGGGCTTTTGTTGCTTGGGGCCGATACTCTATCCAGGATGATCCTGTCTCCCATCGTATTGCCCGTCGGAATATTGACGTCTTTCATGGGTGTCCCTTTATTCATGTATCTTATATTGCAGAAACGAAAGCTGTAAAAATGGATCTTGCGTTACAGGGTGTCATATTTTCTTATCCGAGCGTTCCTGTCCTGAAGGGCGTATCTTTCGAGCTTAACGGCGGCCAGATGCTCGCCATAGTCGGTAAGAATGGCTCGGGGAAGTCCACGCTCATGAAATGCATGAACAGGATACTGAAATACCAGAGCGGCAATATAACTGTCCGGCGCGAAGAAGTGAGAAATATGCGTAGGATAGATATCGCCAAAAAGATGGCGTATCATCCTCAGAAGACGTTCTTCAATTTTCCCGTTACCGTATTTGATACTGTCCTTATGGGGCGGTATCCCCATATAACCTGGAATGGCGATAGAGAGGGTGAAGAGCGGGTTTGGGAAGTATTAAGGATAATGGGCCTTGAATCGTTCGCATTGCGGGATTATAACGAGTTGAGCGGTGGCCAGCAGCAGAAGGTGATTATCGCCAGGGCCCTTGCTCAGGAGGCGAAGATCTTACTTCTCGATGAACCCACAAGCGATCTCGATATCAGATACCAGCTTGAGGTGATGGAGATAATCGGAAAACTGGTCAGGGAGAAGAACATTTCGGCTATAGTCGCTATCCACGACCTGAATTTAGCGTCGAGATACTGCGATCGGATAGTCATGCTGCATGATGGTGTAATATTCAGCGCGGGGACTCCACGTGAAGTATTCACCCCCGAAAATATCGCCAGTGTTTACGACGTCGACGCTTCGGTGCGCGAAGACGAGGGGACTCTTCACATTATTCCAAAAAAGCCTATTTAAAAACGGAGGAATTATGTTTGTTTTTTTTATAAAAGGCGGACCTGTAATGTGGCCGATCGCGGCAGGATCGATCATCGGTTTTACAATAGTCATAGTAAAATTCTGGGCTTTTCGCCAGATGAGACTAAATGTTTTTGAGTTCGTGCAGGAGATTTTTAAGGATCTAAAGACGAATAAGACAGATAAGGCTCTGGATCTATGTGATAAATATAAACATAATCCTCTGGCGGCAGTATTCAGAATAGGCATAGAGAGACGCGATCTTCCTTTGGGCAGGTTGGAGAAGATCCTTGAGCAGGCGGGGAACAATCAGATCGAGAAGCTGGAAAAGTTTACCGGGGCATTGGTTTCTATAATCGGTATCGAACCGCTATTAGGTTTTTTAGGGACGATCACCGGGTTGATCCGCGCTTTTATGTCCTGGGAAAAGGCTGGCGCGAATATCACCGTTAATGCTCTCGCGGGCGGCATCTATGAAGCCATGATCACCACAGCCGCCGGACTGATGGTTGCCATCCCCCTATATCTATGCCATAACTATTTTATCAGCAGGATAAAATATACCGCAAACGGCCTTACAAACCATTGTATTCAATTATTGGAAGTGATCGCCGAGATGAAAGAGGCGCCTTCCAAATGAAGATAGCTACTCGAAGAGATTATATAGTGAGCCTTGAATCTGTGGCGATGACTGATATTATCATGAATATGTTCATCTTCTTTTTTATCTCTTTTAGTCTGCTTTATACCTTTTCAAAAAGCCCGGGCATAAAGCTGACTTTGCCTGCGGCGGAGACAGCCGTGCCTCAAAAAGAGAATGTTACCGTATTTATAAGCGCGGATAATGAGATTTTTATTGATAACAAAAAAGTCAATATTGATGAGCTAAGAAGTGTCTTAAAAGAGAGATTGGATAATAGCTGGGAGAAGACGGTGATTCTGGAATCCGATGAAAAGGTGAATCTTGGACTAGCGGTAAAAGTTATGGATATCGCTAAACAGGCCAAAGCCGAAGGGGTAGTTATTTCAACCACAGCAAAAGAGAATGCGGGAAAATAGAGTTATTAGCGCGGCTTTCCTTATTTCTTTTGCAGGACATTGCCTTTTTTTGGGTATGTCGGGCTTTAGTTTACCTTTGCCTCAACATGCCAAGCATCCGAAAGAGCTCACCATTAAACTTGAGATAGAAAAACCCATGCTTTTACCCAAAATCGATGTCCTTGGTGATGAGAAGAAGTTCAAAGACAAGGAAAAGAAAAATAAAGAGTCAGAACCCAGGGTTGAACAAAAAGAAGCTCTATCGGAAAAAAATTCCGCGCAAAAAACTCAGGAAGAGGTTAAAGTTACCGACCCCTCTCGCGAGGAAATGTTGCGTTATCAGGATATGGTAAAAGAGAGGATCCAAGAGGCCAGAAGATATCCCGAATGGGCAAGAAGACAAAAATTGGAAGGAGTGGCAGAGCTTGCTTTTACCGTATTATCGAGAGGTGCCTGTTTGGATGTCGCATTGACAAGCTCCTCGGGCTCAAGTATTCTTGATGAAGAAGCGGTTCAGACTATAAGCCGAGCCGGTCCCTTTCCGCGTTTTCCACAAGAGTTACGAAGAACCTCCCTCCGGATGCGAGTGACCATCGTGTTTTTATTAGAGCGCTGACAGAGATTATCAAGGAATTGCGTTAGTGACAGGATGCT
This sequence comes from uncultured Planctomycetia bacterium, assembly GCA_964650985.1. GTDB lineage: Bacteria > Omnitrophota > Gorgyraeia > 2-01-FULL-45-10 > 2-01-FULL-45-10 > JAPLMF01. Next base: position 2,718 of record CAZYZC010000031.1, read on the forward strand.
CCCATAAAGGTATAATTAACATAACCGAGAAAACGATAAGGAATTATTGTTAATCTCACTGAATGAAAAGGAGGGGTACATAATGGACCCACTATTAAAAAGAATAATTGAAGCAGCAGGCATATCCGGTTATGAAAAAGAGATCGCGCACATTATGTGTAACGAGCTTAAAAAATCGTGCGATGAGGTAAAGGTAGATAGTTTTGGCAATGTCATTGCGAGGAAGGGGCGAGGTAAGAAAAAGATCATGCTTGCCGCGCACATGGACGAAATCGGGTTTATGGTAAAGCATATAACAAAAGAAGGCTATATATATTTCATAAAAGTTGGAGGCATAGACGACAGGGTTCTACCCGCCCAGAGGGTTGTAATAAAATCCAAGAAAGGCGATTGTGTGGGCATAATAGGAACGAAACCCCCTCATCTGCAAAAAGAAGAAGATAAGAAAAAGCCTCTTAAATACGAAGATATGTTTATAGATATCGGATGCAGCAGTATAGAAGAAGCGAAGAAAAGGGTAGAGGTTGGAGACGTCGCGATATTCGAGCCCAATTCCGGCGTATTGAATGGAAAGCTCTATTATGGTAAGGCCGTAGATGACAGGATAGGATGCTATGCGCTTATTAAGATCATGGAAAAGCTAAAGGTTGATGCCGAGATCTATGCGGTAGCGACCGGCCAGGAAGAGGTTGGTTTAAAAGGCGCGCGCACAGCTGCATTCAACGTGAGTCCGGATTATGCGATAGTCATAGACACAACTATAGCCGGTGATACGCCCCTGATAACCGAGCGTGAGTCTTCTTTGAAACTAGGCGAAGGTGTTGCGATCACTATTATAGAAGCTTCGGGAAGAGGCGTGATAGTCAATGAAAAGATAAAAGACCTTTTAATGGATACGGCCAGGAAAAATAAGATCAAATATCAGGTTGATGTCATTGATGGCGGGGTGACGGATGGTGCGATGATATATATGAATAAGGAAGGCGTACCGACAGGCGTATTGAGCATACCCACACGCTACATTCATTCGCCGACAGGAGTTTTTAATATTGACGATGTAGATGCTGCCACGAAATTGACCATAAAGACGGTCGAAAGCCTAGTCAAACAATAGCCGGGTTTTTACAGAATCGCTGTCTTAAAAAATGAAAGAATTTATTAGCTTCTGGAAGTATATTCCTGAACACATCAATCCCATCGCTTTCGGGATTGGTTCTATCCAGGTTCATTATTACGGCCTTATGTATCTTTTGGCCTTTTTTGCCGTATATCTGTTAGTTTTACATAGGCTAAAAACAGAAAAGATTGGATTCAAAAAAGAGATTATTGATAATTATTTTCTTTGGTTGATTATCTCTCTATTAATCGGCGGCAGGATAGGGTATGTTTTATTTTATAATCTATCCTATTATCTCAAGAACCTTTTAGAAATAATTCTGCCTTTTGATATTAATGATCGATTCCGCTATATAGGGTTATACGGAATGAGTTATCACGGTGCCCTTATAGGAATAATCGCCGCATCGGTAATATTTTGTCGTAAGTTTAAGTTGAATTTCTGGTTACTCGCGGATTTATTCATTCCTGCCGTACCTTTGGGATATACATTCGGCAGGTTAGGAAATTTTATCAATGGAGAGCTTTATGGACGCGTTACTACAGTGTCATGGGGTATGTATTTTCCTTTAGACTCTTTACATCAATTGCGACATCCATCCCAGCTTTATGAAGCGTTCTTTGAGGGAGTAGTCCTTTTTATTATTCTGTGGATCTTGCGTAAGAGGGTATGGATTTCCGGAAAGCTTTTCTCGATATATCTTATTGGCTATGGAATAATACGGTTCTTTTTAGAATTTTTTCGTGAACCAGATGAACAACTAGGATTTGTTTTGGGGTCGTTTAGCATGGGACAAGTTCTTTGTTTTACGATGATCTTATCAGGCATAATTATTTTTATGATAAGAATATCAAAAACTAAAAAAGAAATATATTAGTTTGATGAATAATCGATGAGCATATTGATATTCACTATACTTATTTGGCTTGGCTCTATCATTGCCGGTTTTTTAGGTTCACTTACTGGCCTGGGAGGAGGCATCGTTATAATCCCTCTTCTTACTTTAGTTTTTGGAGTGGATATTCGATACGCGATAGGCGCATCTCTTGTTTCGGTAATTGCCACGTCTTCCGGAGCCGCCGCGGCATACGTTAAAGAGGGCTTTAGTAATATGCGTATCGGCATGTTTCTTGAGATTGCTACTACTGTCGGTGCTCTTGTAGGGGCATCTCTGGCGTTGCGGCTATCTACGCCGATAATAGCCGTTATTTTTGGCCTTGTGCTTATGCATTCTGCGTATATATCAAGCCGATCCAGGAATGAAAGTCTGTGTCTGGCTAAACCGGATCGATTAGCCACTATTTTAAAGATGAATGGCACTTATCCGACTCCTCAAGGTCTTAAATCATATAACGTTTGTTCTGTACCCAATGGATTTGGACTAATGTTTATAGCGGGTATTGTATCGGGTTTATTAGGTATTGGCTCAGGCGCTGTAAAAGTTCTGGCTATGGATCGGGCTATGCGCCTCCCTTTTAAAGTCTCTACCGCAACGAGTAATTTTATGATAGGTGTTACAGCCGCGGCAAGCGCAGGCATATATCTTCATAAAGGCTATATAAATCCGGGATTAACTATGCCGGTCATGTTGGGCGTTCTTCTAGGTTCATCTCTAGGTGCGCGTCATCTTTTTGGCGCGGAGACCAAAAAACTGCGGATAATCTTTGGCATCGTTATCTTCGTATTAGCCGTAGAGATGATTTATTCCGGATTGAGGGGCGGGTTTTTGAAATGAACAAACAAGAACAACAGTTGCCAAATCACGAGATGGAAATGCTTATCGGCAATCTGTTAAGAGCCGGTGTTATTATCGCGGCAGCAATAGTATTTCTAGGGGCTATAATTTATTTGTTACGTCACGGCGTTGCAGTGGCTAACTATCAGATTTTTCAGCACGAACCTTATTATCTATGTAATATCCAGGGAATACTGGGGGATGCTTCTTCGTTTCATGGGAGAGGGTTGATTCAGTTAGGCCTGCTCTTATTAATCGCAACACCTATAGCGCGGGTAGCATTATCGATCTTTGTATTTGCGCGTAAACATGATAACTTGTATGTGATTATTACCTCAATCGTATTTTGTATTTTAATGTACAGTATTTTAAGCAGGTAACGAGGGCGAGCGACATAAAGGTTGGGTGCAGTTTTTGTTGCGTTTTTAATTATATACGTTATAATTAATACAATATCAATGGCGATGAGGTTCGCCTCTTAAAAAGAAACCACCTAGAAATTCGAAGGTTGATAACCTCTACTGGAAACGGTAGAGGTATTTTTTTATTTTATAAGCCCCTACTAAAAAATGGTAGACGAGGAGGATTCTAATGGAGCAAATGTTTATTACAGCATCAATCTGGCTTGGATTAGCCGTTTTATCTACTATTATCGCTTATCATTTAAAAATATCGATTGCTCTTATTGAGATTTGTATTGGCGTGGCAGCAGCCGCGGTTGCCAATCATTTCTTTGGCCAGAATTCTCTTGGCAGTAACTTGGAATGGCTGCGCTTCCTGGCCGCGGCAGGCGCAGTTCTGCTTACGTTTTTGGCAGGCGCCGAGCTTGATCCAAAAGCAATGTCTTCCAAGAAGAAAGAAGTATCAATAGTTGGGCTGGTAGGGTTTCTAGCGCCATTTTTAGGCTGTGCGGCTATAACTAAGTTTATTTTGCATTGGAACACGCAGGCGAGCTTACTCGCGGGAGTTGCGCTTTCTACAACATCTATGGCTGTAGTTTATGCGGTGATGCTTGAGACAGGGTTCAATAAGACAGAATTTGGTAAAGGTATTTTAGGCTCTTGCTTTATCAATGACCTAGGTACAGTTATAGCGCTTGGGATCATATTTGCGCCGTTCACATATAAAACAGTTATTTTTACAGGTGTGAGCGTTATCGTATTAGGATTGTTTCCATTTGTGACATCATTCTTAACGAGGGTATATGGCAACAGGACCGCTGCTATTCGGGCTAAATGGATAGTCTTAGTATTGTTTGGACTTGGAGCATTAGCCTATTGGTCTGGAAGCGAGGCAGTGCTGCCTGCGTACGTTGCTGGTATGCTCTTAGCTGAGTTTGCGGCAAAAGAACATCATTGGGTGAGACGAATGAGAACATTGACAATAGGATTTCTGACACCGTTTTATTTTCTACGTGCAGGCACGCTTGTTTCAATCCCAGCTTTGATAGGCGCGCCGCTTATATTTTTGGTCTTATTTTTCGCTAAGGTTGTCTCGAAGATTTTTGGATTACATCCTGTTATCAGTCTTTTCCGTAAGGAGCGATCGGAGCGATGGTATTATACTTTGATGATGTCGACAGGACTTACTTTCGGCACGATCTCAGCACTCTACGGACTCTCTCATGGGATAGTAACACAGGGACAATATTCATTTCTGGTAGCAACAGTTATTGCCAGCGCAGTCATTCCAACTATGATTGCTAGTTTTGCGTTCCTCCCGAAACATCTTCTTCCGACAATCGCTCCCGGAAAAAGGACGGACCAGATCGCATCCGAAGGGGGGATAGACGAAGAATAAAAGTAACAGTTCAGTTGTATAAGTGATTATCGGTTGCCTCTCTTAAGGATCTCTGTAGGAAAAATAGGGACCCTATTTTATACTGATAAGGGCGGGCACTGGGAAGTGCGCGATTAGTGCGTGATTACTGCACGGTTAGGCCTTTAGGCATTCTTCTTTAACTAGTAGTTCATCTAACCTTAACGTATTTCTATTCATACCATATGCATTTGCACTTGCATAAAGTTAAACTATATGCTATACTTTGAGCATGAAAAATAGACCATTCTGGAAGAATGTCATAGAAGATAGATTTAAGGAAAAGTCTATCGTTTGGCTTACCGGTGTGCGGCGCGTCGGCAAAACATTCCTATGCAGAAGTTTTGACGGAATCGAATATTTTGATTGCGAGCTCCCCAGCGTGCGACGCGCGATGGAAGATCCCGAGCAATTCCTGGAAAGCGTGCGTAGAAAACGTATAGTATTGGATGAGATCCATCGGTTGCCAAACCCTTCCGAGATGTTGAAGATCGCCGCTGACCATTACCACGATGTACAAATCATAGCCACAGGATCTTCGACTCTTAGCGCTTCCGCAAAATTCAAAGATACGCTGACCGACAGAAAAAGAGAGTTGTGGCTAACCCCAATGATAGCTTCAGACGCGGATATCTTTGGTGATCCTGATCCGAAGCACAGGTTTCTCTATGGCGGACTGCCGCCTTTCTTTGCCCATACCAGATACCCGAAGCAAAATTTTAAGGACTGGATAGACGCCTTTTGGGCAAAAGATATACAGGAATTATTTAAGCTCGAGCGACGCTATTCTTTTCAAAAATTTTTCGAGCTCATCATGGCTCAGAGCGGAGGCATGTTCGAAGCAAACAGCTTTGCAGCCCCCTGTGAAGTTAGCCGGACCACTATTTCGAATTATCTGAAAGTGATGGAAGCAACATTTACCGCGCATATTATCCGGCCTTTCAGCTCCCACAGACAAAACGAGATTACTTCCGCGCCAAAAGTCTATGGCTTCGATACAGGATTCGTCTGTTTTTATCGCGGTTGGCATGAGCTTAGGGATGACGATATGGGATATCTGTGGGAACACTTTGTTTTAAATGAGCTTTTTGCCCATTTACAGGATAGGAGCATAGGCTATTGGAGAGACAAACAAGGCCATGAGATAGATTTTGTGATAAACAAAAAAGGTTATCCTCTTGTAGCGATCGAGTGCAAGTGGCGTGATAAAGATTTTGATCCGGCAAATACCAAGGTGTTTTTGAGGTATCATAATAAGGCGATAGTTTATGTAGTAGCGCATAATGTTGGTAGGCCCTATAACCGTACATATGGTGATTTCACAGTTAAATTTATTAATCTTACGGATCTTACGAATATTTTAGCTCATTAAAATAGGCTCTGACTTTTTGATACAGGGACCCCATTTTTCAACACGCACCGGATGGTATCGCATGGATAATCGGCAAAGGGGTTTTAACGCTTATTTCATCAGCTAAACAAATGTAGCTTCGGTAGAGAAATAAAAAAAAGGATTAGAATTATGAGCGATTATCTGTTTTCGGGTATTTTAATAGCTTCTGGCATTACGGTCGGGTGGATACTTTATCTTGTGGTGTCATTTTTACTTAAACGAAGCGCCGGCTTTTTCCCAAAAGGGCTTAGGGTCGACTTAAGGCTCCTTAAAAGTCCGTTACGGTTCTTGATACCGGTTTTGTGTATAGCGGGGGCCAGCCCCTTATTGCGGCTGCCGGCAAATGTGCGCGGTTTTATAAGCCATTTTATCCAAATACTGCTTATTGCGTTGTTTGGTTGGGTTGCCATAAAGATTATCTATATTTTTCGCGATGCGTTTTTAAACCATTATGATATAAATGTCCGGGACAATGTCCGTGCCCGCGGTATGCATACACAAATGCGTATGATCTCAAACATTATAGGCGTGGTTATAATTTTGCTAACCGTTTCTTTTATTTTGATGAGCTTCTCAGAAGTCAGGCATATAGGCGTAAGTATATTGGCCTCGGCAGGAGTTTTAGGTATAGTTATAGGTTTTGCCGCGCAAAAAACACTGGGGAACTTTATTGCAGGCGTTCAGATAGCCATCGCTCAGCCGATTCGGCTGGATGATGTGGTCATTGTTGAGAATGAATGGGGATGGATTGAGGAAATCACCCTCACCTTCGTAGTGGTGCGTATTTGGGATCTAAGGCGACTGGTAGTTCCAATATCGTATTTTCTTGAAAAGCCATTTCAAAATTGGACGCGGACTTCAGCAGATTTACTGGGAACTGTTTTTATTTATACTGATTACGCCGTACCCGTTAAAGAAGTCCGTAATGAATTAACGCGTATTCTGGAAAACAGCCCAAAGTGGGATAAAAAAGTCAATGTGTTGCAGGTTACCAATACTACTGAAAAAACAGTTGAACTCCGGGCGCTGATGAGCGCAGCGGATTCTCCTACCGCCTGGGACCTGCGCTGTGAAGTCAGGGAAAAGCTCCTGGAGTTTTTGCAACAACGCTTCCCGGAATGTTTACCGCGGATACGTATTGAAATGAATCCAACGTCCACCTGAGAAGGGTGAATATTTCACATCTATTTGCCCGTCAAGTAGTTACGCAATTTCCAGCCGGACATTTCGGAGAGACTTCGCAGAGATTGCGACTGGCGGAGGGTTGAAGGTTCTACGAAGCATTCTTTCCAATATCGCTTGAATGCGAAGTAGACCCGTTAGCCACCCCGGTATTATGCCTCTCGATGGGAGGCCCGGACCAGTATCAAGTCGCAAACTTAAATAACGCTGAAGTGTCCCGAAAGGGCTGAAGATATACAAACGAGAGGTATGGATGCATGGGCCTATTAGCGCTTTTGTTCAAGGAACCGATGGCTTTTCTGATACTGGTTC
>CAZYZC010000032.1:0-1235 GCA_964650985.1 uncultured Planctomycetia bacterium
CTCCAACGAATACGCTGGGGGATACTTCGACCCTCGGGAAGTACTTCATCATCGTATTAAGCCACTGGTTAGCGATGCCTGAGCCATTGCCCCGGTAGTATGTGGCCATGAACACTTCGCCGGACGGTATCGGATTTGCGGGATCGGTCACGTTAAGGCCCGAATACCCTATCTTTACGCTGACATCCCTTGTGTTTGCGCCAAAATAGGTATAGTGGTAACCTATCGCTCCGTCACCATCGGCTACATCGAGCTTCTGATAGTCCACCCTGCCGAGTCCGGGTTCGGGCGGTACTACGGTATTTACCTTGAAGAATTTGCAGCCTAAATTAGGACCGGTAAAGACATGGCTGGATCCGGTAGCCGTTATCGTCCCTAGCAGAATCCAGTCACTTGACATAAGGCTGACCCGGCCGTATATTTCATATACATATTTGGCTTCGGTGGTAAATGTCAGCGTGACGTTGCCGCCAACTACAACAGGGTTGGATGTAAAGCTTGATGCCGGAGTGAAGTTCTCGTCTTTGTAATGGAAGTAGGTGTTGCCGTCGTCGGGGGTGGTAAGAGTCTTTGATTCGAGACGACTGCTTAAATAGTAGGTATAAGTTTCGAGCACCTTGACAACGGTAACGGTACCGGTTACCGTATCGATCTCAAGTTGAGACTTCGAGCTGGCGTTCGCTCCGGCCGCGCTTACATAATATATGTCCGTAGTGCCGCTGATGAGCGAATAGAACATGATGCCCTGCTTATAGCCTATAACCGTCGCGGGATTTGAGGAACCGTCGAGATCCGTTTCGATCCCCTCGATCCTTATGAGATTGTTCGGATATGTGGTATAAGAGGTGTAAGCGGTCTTTCTGCCTCTCAAATGGTCTATCTTCGTGGCAAGAGATCCGTCGGCATTATAAGCATACTCCTCTAGCACTGTCCCTTCTGTTATAACACCGGTGCCCAGATCGAATGTAACATATAATTTGGCATCAGCCGGCGCCCCTGGAGACGAGCTCCTGAAGTATATATCGAGCGTACCGGGAACTAGAGAATAGAACATATCGCCCTGTTTATATCCTTCCACCGTAATATAGTTAGCTCCGTCAAAATCTGTCTCGAACCCTTCTACCCTCGTCAATCCGTTCGAGTACGCCGTATAAGTGGTGTAAGTCGTCAGTCTTCTGTTAACATAGTCCTTCTTCGTCTCGAGGTTGCCGTCTGCGTCGTAGGTGTACTCCTCT
>CAZYZC010000032.1:1335-1491 GCA_964650985.1 uncultured Planctomycetia bacterium
ACGTAGTCCTTCTTCGTCTCGAGGTTGCCGTCTGCGTCGTAGGTGTAGGCCTCTATACAATTTGTACCGGCTGCATCCGAATATATCTCCTTGGACTTCATATTGCCTGAAGCGTAGAAGGTGTAGAGATCGAGCTCCGCGAAGCCCGTTAAGCTG
>CAZYZC010000032.1:1591-7276 GCA_964650985.1 uncultured Planctomycetia bacterium
ATTTCTTATGCCAGAGGTCATCATGGCCTGCGCCTGAGCCGAAGTAGGACGTCTCTTCCAGTAACGGATATCCTGCCGCGTCATCGTAGGTGTACATCTTGTAGCCGGTATCGATGGTCTCCAGGATATTGCTGTAGATCTTCTTGGTCTGGAGATTGCCTGAAGCGTAGAAGGTGTAGAGATCGAGCTCCGCGAAGCCCGTTAAGCTGCCGCCTGCGTCGATGCCGGAGTAGACCTCGTCGCGCTCGGCGTGGATCATGCCGTCGCCTAAGACAGCTGTAAAGGAAGATTTCTTATGCCAGAGGTCATCATGGCCTGCGCCTGAGCCGAAGTAGGACGTCTCCTCTAAGATCGTCGTGCCGTCGGTGTCGAAGGTGAACATCGTGTATCCGGTGTTCACGGTCTCAGCCGGGTTGTCGTAGGTTTTCTTGGTGTGGAGCTCGCCGGAGTCGTAGAAGGTCATTATATTCAGGCCTTCGAAGCCCGTGAGGGCGCCGGAGGAGTCGATGCCGGAGTAGACCTCGTCGCGCTCGGCGTGGACATTGCCGTCGCCAAGTACGACTGTAAAATCTGAAAGTTTATGCCACTTACCATCCGCGCCGTAGTAGATCTTTGATATCATCGCGCCGCTTGTATTGTACTCGTAGATGGCCCTTAAGTTGCCATAGGAGGGCGCCGACGGGACGGAATAGTCTCCGTCGCGATAACACCATTTTTGCTTAACTTTCTTTTCATCCGCCCCGGTGAAGTATACATAATAATACGCTATCGCCCCATCGGTGTCGGCAACGGCACGGATCTGTAATTCCACCCTGCCATAACGATCATCATAAGCCGTACTGGCAAGGTTATCCCCATATATTGTCTCGTCCTTGTAGAGGTAATAGACATTTCCATAAGGGTCAGCTCCGCCTGTACTAGACTTCACAATATACCAGAGCAGATCCGATGCCCCCGTGTGATAAACTATGGAAAAATCGGTTCCTAGAAACCAACTCAATATGTCACCAAGCTCTACAGGATCGATCTCGTGCTCCCCGTGAGGACTCGGATTGTCCTGCCAAAACAGCCCACCTGCGTAGCCATTATCTATAAGCGCCCGGAGCCTGGCTATAACATCCATCGAGCCGACTTCTCCGACGATTATAGGTATATTGCCCAATCCGAGGCTCGCAGCAGTATGACCCACAGAAAGAGGATTATTGGCCTCGGTAAAATCGGAATAGTAGTGGAACTGGTACAACGTAAGCAACGGGCCTGTGTACCATCCTTGGCTCGCCCAGTCGCCAACCATATTGGTGAGATCGGTAAGATTGCGGTTGCCTATGGTAAGCAGCTGATCGGCGCCGGGGCCAAGCAATCCGCCTATATCCTGGGCAAATAACCGCAGGAACTCATAAACCGCTGTATCGGTTATGCCGGGCCCAACCATAAGCTCCGGCTCATTCATGATATCCCATGCGTAGATCGATTCGTTGTCTTTGTAGCGGTCTATAAAATCGTGAATTATACCAATAAGGGCCGTGCGCTTGCCCGAATCGGTGATGAGGTCGGGATGGGTTTGGGCTAAAAGGTAATCAAACAGTACCGGCATCACTTTTATACCCAGCGCCTGGGCACAAGCCAAAAGAGCGTCCATATCCGCGTACACTTCATCCGTAAATCTGATCGGGTTTCCTGCCCCATCAAACACAATACCCTGATTTAAACCGACCGATTCGTCTTTTAACTTCCCGAACAAAAACATCCTTACCATCATGCCTTTGTACGGTTCCATCCTGTCGTAAAGCGCCTGTAGATTATTCGAGAATCCGATATGATAGCCGTCGCTTCTGGAGCCTATATCGTATCCGTAGTTTAACCACGGCAGATTGACGCCTTTTTTGAAATTTCCATCGGGGTACCGTCTTTCATTGGCTCTCCACTCCGGATCGCACACTTCAATAACACCATTATCGTAATATTTGAATATCTCGTGAACCGTCGTCGTTCCTTCAAAGTAATCTAAAACGCTTAAGGTCCAGCGGCCGTCATTAAGATCGCGATATGTGCTCGTATACCAATCGTTTCCCGACTTGAAAAGCGTGGTTATTTTGGTAGCTTTAGTAAGCTCTGTGTCTGCCGATAATACCTCGAGATTTCTTTTTACCATGTGGTCGGTATCTATGTACTCATAGGAGTCACCGAACGTTCCTGAAGCGCTGCCGTTTAATATGCCTTCCGGGTCCGTGAGTAACTCATAAGTGAAGACGTTCTTAAAATGGACGCTGCTGTGGAGTCCGGCGCCTGTTTTGTAAACGTAGGTGTAATAAGTGCGCGCCTCGTGGGAACCGCTTGCCACGGGATGTATCTCCTTTTTTACCCGATGGTAGGGGTTACCTTCTGGATCCGTGTAGATCTCGTATTCGAACAATGCCAGGAGTATGCTATCAGAATTTCGATAGTCGTGTTGGTAACGCCATAAAGTGGCCGAAAAATCGTCACTGTAGCTGTAGGTGGAACGCAGGTTGACATCGACGGCGAAATTTATGCTCTCAATAAGTCTTCCGAGCGAATCGCGACGGTATATCGCGACTACCCCTATGCCATTAGCTTCGTATATCGTCTTTTCGCGCTCGATCCAGCCGTTTGATGCGGTATCCAGATTAAAAGAATCGCCGTGGTAGTCGTAAACTATTGACGTCCTTCTCTTCGACTCATTAGTTAAGGCCCAGTTCGGAGTCTCCGCCCACGTCGAAGAAGGATTTGCCGCCGAATAGCTGCCCTCATACTCCGTAATCCTTACTTGCCCATCAGAAGCATTGTAGGCATAACCACCCCAATCCCAAGTCCTATAACCCGGATTGCCGTTATATCCAGTCGGTGCATAACCAAATATGGTACGGCCGAACCATTCGGGAAAGCCGGATGGATTTTCGTCCTTGTATTCATAAATACTGCCGTCGTCATACCACAATCTTTTGACATTGCCTGAAATATCATAAATTTCTTTATCGGTGATATCGGCCGCAATTACATCGTTTAGACATGCAAAAATAGATGCCGCCGAGATGACAAAAATTAGCAAAAATTTCCCCAGATAAGATTTTCTCATCACATATCCCCTCGTGTGTTTTTGAATCATAACGGTTTCACCTAAAAATATCTCACTTTAATATTTTTTAACTCTAATATAGTATATCATATATATGTTTTGTGTCAATGACAAATAACTAACTATTTTATATCTTAATTTTAATCAGGAATGGTTGTATCTAGAGGTTAATCTGTTTTTAAAATTGCGTCTGGACTTTCATCATGTACTCGTTAAACGCGGTTGTATTCTTGCCCCATGCAGTTATTCCATAAAGAAATTCCAAGTTAAACAGTTTATTGCCCTGTCTTAGAATACTATCCCCGCCGAAAACCTGCCATACCACTCCGGCACGCCAGATGCCGTAGCTTCCCTCAGCTATCCTGGCACCGCCCTGTGCATTATATGCGTCGATCTCGGTCTTTATAAGAAGCCATGGGGCCGGCCAGAAGCCGCCCTCCATAAACCACGGAATACCGTTACAGACGCCTCTGTTATTCCACCTGTACCCGATCTCGGCGCCGGCATAGCAGGGAAGCTTGAACTTCTCCGTCACGGGTATTGAGAATGTCTTACCTATCAACATCCTTTGCTCTACCGAATCATTTCCATAACCTATAGACGGAAGATTCCGGCGGTCTTCTAGATACCTTCTGAAACCTGTATTCTTTTTGTCACCATGATTTATTCCATAACCTGTATATATAAAAACTTTCGTCTGCGTGCTTAACACAAAAGGCTTGTCCATTATACGCCAACGCCCACCTATTTTAACATTCACTATATCGTGATTCTTGACCGTATATCCCTGCGGAAGAATAGTATTAACGCCTATCTTCGCGGGTCTCCCATATTCTTTATACTGCGCCGCTTTGGACTCAACACTCGCCATGGCCGTTAGCCAATCGGTAACGCCGAATTCTATCTTCGGCTCCATAGTCAGAAGCTGGGACTTGGAGCTCTTGGCGCCCGATGTAGGAGTCGACCTCAATTTACTTCTAGAATCGAAATATTTTGTCGCGGTGCTTATCTTGGTATTATACTCGAGCCAAACCTTATGCTTCGGAACGGTCCAGGCTCCAGCAAAGACGTCATTTGTGAATAGAAGGGATGCGAGGATAAATACAAATATGGCGGCTAAAAAGCTTTTCTTCATAACCTCTCCGTTTTTTAAGATACCTTTAATGCTTAAGTATACCCCATATTTGTGTTTTGTCCACTCTTTTTTGGCTTACGACTCCTTAAATACGCCGATCGCCCTGATCTTGTCATATCTCATATCGATGAGCTTGTCCCTGGCTATGCCGTTCAGGATCGCCAGGTCTTTCTTGATCGTCTTCTTTATGCTCTCGCAGGCCTCCATCGGCTTCCTATGCGCGCCCCCGAGAGGCTCTTTTATTATTCCGTCTATTATCTTCATCTCAAGAAGGTCCTTGGCCGTAAGCTTGAGCGCCGCGGCGGCGTCCTTTGCTTTCGTCCGCTCTTTCCACAATATGGCCGCGCAGCCTTCCGGCGATATTACCGAGTAGTAAGCGTTCTCAAGAACATACGTCCTGTCTCCCACACCTATTCCCAGGGCTCCTCCTGAGCCTCCCTCGCCTATCACAAATATTATTATCGGCGTTTTTATGTCGGACATCCTCCTTAGATTATAAGCTATCGCCTCGGCCTGCCCCCGCTCTTCGGCGCCTATGCCGGGATACGCTCCGGGAGTATCTATGAACGCTATTATAGGAAGGCCGAACTTCTCCGCCATCTTCATGACCCTTATGGCCTTTCTGTAGCCTTCAGGGTGCGGGCTTCCGAAGTTCCTTTCGAGATTTTCCTTCGTATCCCGTCCCTTCTGCTGCCCTACGACTACTACGCTCTCCCCGTCTATCTTCGCCAGGCCCGATATCATGGCCTTATCGTCGGCAAAATGCCTGTCGCCGTGTATCTCAATAAAATCGGTCATCATCATCTCGATATAGTCCAGGGTATACGGTCTGCGGGGGTGGCGGGCTATCTGAACCCTCTGCCAGGGGGTGAGGTTGTCGTACACTTCCTTCTTTATGCGGACAAGCTTGTCTTCGAGCCTGGATACCTCGCCGGATATATCTATGTCCTTGTGCGCGGTGAAACTTTTGAGCTCCTCTATCTTGCGCTCAAGTTCCAGTATAGGCCTTTCAAATTCGAGTCCGGGCATGTCAGCCATGGCGTCTCTTTCCCCGTTAATCCGTTATGACCACTTCGGTCCCTTCGGGAACCAGGATATAAAGCTCCTCGACTTCGGCATTCCGCATCCTGACGCAGCCCTCGGTAACGCTTTGGCCTATTAATTCCGGCTGGGTCGTACCATGGATACCGTAGCTCTCTTTAGAGATACCGAGCCATCTGGAGCCCAGGACGTTCTTAGGGTCCCCTGACGGTATCATCACGCCGGGTTCCTTGTACCACGGAGGATCAATTATCTTGTTTATTATCTTGAATGTCCCGACCGGCGTGCACGAATCCTTGCCGGTCGAAACGCGGTAGGTCTTTATTATCTCCTGGCCCGATTTCAGCGTCAGGATGTTCTGGGACTTGTCCACGACTATGCTAAACCCGGCCTTATTGACCTTGAGCTTCTGGCC
>CAZYZC010000032.1:7376-10220 GCA_964650985.1 uncultured Planctomycetia bacterium
ATAACGGCTCCGGCCCAGACCTGCACCGGCGTATGTCCCAGAAATTCTTTGAGCTTCTCTTCGTCGAGCTTCTTCTTCCAGTATATGTCATCCAGCATTTTATTGAGAAGAGCCGCCTGACGGCCGGAAGAGAGCCTGACGCCCTGGGCGTCGAACATCACTACGAGAGCGAAGGTTATCGCGATGGCGAACAGCCCCGAATCAAAACCGCGCGTTATGCCCACGGACGTCGCAAGCGCGGTGGCTGCCGCGGTATGCGAGCTCGGCATGCCGCCGGTCCCGACGAACCACTTAAAGTTGAACCTCTTCTCCCTAAATACGCCCAGCGCTACCTTTATGGTCTGCGCTATAAGCCACGCGGCCGCGGAGGTCCAGAATATGTTATTTTTCGAAAAATCGAGCAGATAGTCCGACATGTATTATCACCTTGCTATTTTTAGAATGCCATTATAATATAAAAGTAATCTTATTTCAACCACTATAATAACACCTGCTTTCATGCAGGCAGAGAGGGCGGTATGGCAAAGAAGGCTTTTATTATGGGCTTGATAGTCTCCCTCGCCGCGTGCGGCATGGTTGCGGCGGAGACTGTCGATACAAACCGCCTGATTGAAAAGAGCGGCCGGGTAAAGGTATATATATCCGGGGTAACCAACAACTCCGGCCAGGCCGAGATAACCGCCGATGGCTTTAGGAAGGTTCTGGAGTCCTCGATAAATAACAGAAGA
This sequence comes from uncultured Planctomycetia bacterium, assembly GCA_964650985.1. Lineage (GTDB taxonomy): Bacteria > Omnitrophota > Gorgyraeia > 2-01-FULL-45-10 > 2-01-FULL-45-10 > JAPLMF01. Next base: position 8,105 of record CAZYZC010000032.1, read on the forward strand.
TCGATAAAGTTCGAGATAGTCCCGGACGCCGCGGCAAGCGATTTCCGGATAGCGGCTGTCATAAAGAAATACGCCTATTCCAAGACCGATCCGATAAACTCGGTCGCCGGGCCGTCGGCTTTGCTGCTCGACGCGGTGACCACGGAGAATTACGCCGAGATGAGCGTAGATTTTACCGTAACGTCTACAAAGACCGGAAAGGCCGTCTGGAAGGAAAACGTATCGGATTATGTCGAACACACGATGACGCCGGAAGAGTCGATACCACTGGTATATGATAAGACGGCCAGGAGATTTCTCTGGAAGGCTTTCGGCAAAGGAAAGTGAAGCTAATCTCTGATAAGAGCCATCGCCTCCGCGCGGGTCTTCTCGTTCTTCCTGAATACGCCGCGGACGGCGCTGGTGACGGTAAGCACTCCCGGCATCTTTACCCCGCGCATCGACATGCAGAGATGTTCAGCTTCTATTACGACGAGCACCCCTTTCGGCTTCAGCTTACGCATTATCAACCCGGCAATATCCGTCGTAATGCGCTCCTGCACCTGAAGCCTGCGTGAAAAAGAATCCACCACTCTCGCCAATTTACTTAGGCCGGTCACCCTGTTATTCGAAGGTATATAGGCCACATGGGCCTTTCCTATGAACGGAAGGAGGTGGTGCTCACATACTGAATACAGGGGTATGTTCTTAAGCAGAATTATTTCGTCGTGATCCTTCTCAAAGACCACATCGAGTTCCTTATCGGGGTTTGTCCCCGTGCCCCCGAGGATCTCCTCGTACATCTCTGCAACCCTTTTCGGAGTATCCTTAAGATCGCTCCTGCGAGGATCTTCTCCGACGGCTACAAGTATATCCCTAACGGCTTTTTCTATCTTCTTCTTATCCATCGCTTCTCCTTGGAATTCCTGCGAAGCAGAACTACTTACCTACGCAGAACTTCTCGAATATCCTGTTCAATATATCCCCGGAAACGGACTTACCCGTTATGAGGCCGAGGTCGAAGATCGCTTCCTTCAAGTCCACCGCCAGCAGCTCCGGCTGGAATTCTTTCTTAAGGGCCTCAACCACTGATAACACACACTTATAAGCCTTGTCAAGCAACTCCTTGTGCCTGGCGTTGGCTACCGTCGGGCTTTCTCCCTGGTCAGGAAACCCGCCCCATATCAGAAATTCTATCTTCTTCTCAAGAAGCGCGATATTCATATTCTTCTTAACCGATATCTCGAGCGTCTCCGAGGCCCCGGACAGCTTACCGAGTTCCGGGCCGCTTACTTTATTGCCCAGGTCGCATTTATTTATTATGACGAGTTTCTTCTTGCCTTTGATCAGCCGGAATATCTCCCGGTCCCTGGCGTCGATCCTGCGCGATCCGTCAAGGACCAGAAGCGCTATATCGGCCGCGCCCATATAACCCCTGGTCTTATTCGCGCTCTTCCTGCCGAGAGGGTCTTTTACCGCTCCTATACCGGCCGTATCGACCAGCCTTATAGGAAGGCCGCTTATGTCTATCATCTCCTCGATAGCGTCCCTTGTCGTTCCGGGTATCGGCGACACTATCACCCTGTCGCGCTTTAAAAGAAGGTTCATGAGGCTCGACTTGCCGACATTCGGTTTCCCGCATATTATCGCCAGGACGCCTTCCCTCATCACCATGCCTTTGCCGTAACTGTCTATGAGCCCCTTGATTCCGCTTAAGACGGAAGCGGACTCTTCCATAAGCCTGACTTTATCTTCAGGCTCGATATCCTCGTCCGGAAAATCTATCGACGCTTCTATGTCGGCCGTAATATCCGCCAATTTATCGATCAGGGCGTTGACTTCTTTCGAAAGCCCTCCCTCGAGCTGTTTCAACGCCGTCTTCAGGGACCCTTCGGTCTTGGCCCTTATAGTATCGAGCACGGCCTCGGCCTGGCTCAGGTCGAGCCTGCCGTTCAAAAAAGCGCGTTTTGTGAATTCTCCGGGCTCTGCGAGCCTCGCGCCGTTTTCTAACGTAAGATCGAGCACCTTCTTCGTCGCCTGTAAGCCGCCATGGCAATTGATCTCGATGATATCTTCTTTGGTGTAAGTTCCGGGGGCGCGCATGAAGGTGAGGAGGACTTCGTCGATGGTTTCGGTT
>CAZYZC010000033.1:0-3260 GCA_964650985.1 uncultured Planctomycetia bacterium
CACATATATCGGTTTCAGTTTTAGTACCATATAGTCCTAAATGTTAAACAGCTATTTATTGCAATTATACCTTATTTTTCGTATTATGCAAGTCCTTTTCCATTGCAACTAAAAGTAGTCGTTGAAGAGGTCTACGAGTTTTGTCGATAGGCGGCGCGCCGGATTGCGCGATTCGCGTGCTTTATGGAGGTGTTTTTGGTGGGCGTAACGGACGAGTCCTATCGCGGTGGAGAGCCGGACCGAGTCGATGCTTGAGATGTCGCCCTTGATACCGGTTGCCGACCCCATCTTGACCGGCCGGGACAGTTTCGATTCGAGAAGTTCGATGATGCCGTCGATAAAAGTCAGTCCGCCGGTCGCCACTATCGAGGATATTTTACCGCCTGACGCGGTATAGCTCTTCAGTTTTTCCGATATCTTATCGATAGCGGCGGCAAGCTCGAAGTTACCCATGAGCTCGCCCCGGACCTCCCTGGCCCCTACGGGTATTATCTCGAAATCGAAGAGCGTCCCGCTCCGGAAAAGATACGCCTCTGTCAGAGAGTCGCCCATATCTATGAGAAGCGTACCCTCATCCTTCTCTTTCTCGTCGAGAAGGCCCAACCCGTCGGCTATACCGCTTGAGACCGTCTCCTTTATGTCGTGGCCCGTGAGGTTGACGCATTTATATATATTCTGTATCTGGTTGGTATCCGCGGTTATTATATAGACTTCGCAATACAGCCTCGAGGCGAAGAGGCCGAGAGGGTTTGCTACGGGTGAGCCGTCATCCACAGAAAAATTATGCACGATCCTGTGGACTATGTCCCTGTCGATCGGGAGGTGTATCGTCGAGCCGGCGTTGACGCATTTGGCCATGTCGCGGCCTGTGATCTCACGTCCGCGCAGGGATATCGGCACCATGCCCTTCGATGTAGTCCCTCTAAGCGAGGATCCGCTGATATTCGCGTATATATCCCCAAGCCGGCCCGATAAATTATCGCCCACCTTGGACAGCGCCTTACCTATGGAATTCGCGGCCTTGCCCTGGTCCACTATCACCCCGTGCAGCACTCCGGCGGAAGGGCAGGTCGCCTGGCTCAATATCGTCAGTTCGCCTGATGGCTCTATCCTGGCCGCGACAGCCGATACCTTGGATGAGCCGATATCCAGGCCTGTTATTATACGGGATTTAATCATTCTTCGGCCCTATAACCGCGTCCTCGGTAGACACGTCGATGTATCTTATCTTTTCCTTGTCGAGCCTCGGGTCTCTCATTATATTTTCAAGCATCTCAAGCCTGCCGCCGAAGTTGTCCGAACCGGCGAAGACCTCTATCCCGTTCTTCATCCGGTACGATATGTTGCTCATGTTGGTTGTATCTATGGAGACCGCCCCATATTCGGCAAGGTACCGCGAGGCCCTTATTTCCTTGAGCAGCTCCAGTGCGAGCCTCACCTTCTCCGACGAGCTTTTCCCGCCTTTTCTCTCGGCGTATCTTATGCCGGCGCCCTCTATGACGGGCAGGTCCTTTATATACGCCGCCCCGACGCTGGGAAGCACTATCCCCTCATCGTCTATGGGATAGAGCCTGGAGTCGCGCACCAGCGCCACCGGACGCCTGAACCTTATCGCGATATTGAGCCTGTCCGGAAGCTGGAGTGAAACCGATATATCCTTCGAATCGGGATAGATCCTTTTAAGAGACTGACTTATGCTGTTTAACGGTACGCTGAATATATTGCGGCCGCCGTAGGCCTTCAATATCTGGTCGTTTACGGAATATGTGGCTTTCTGGTCCAGGAAGAGGCTCTCGGTGCGAACCTTTCTTAACATAAAATAACCGGACCGATAGAGGAGCGCCCTGGCCATGATGAAAAGCAGAAACACGGCTATAAACACAATGGCTAAAAACGTAAGATTCTTCTTAAACCTATCCCGCAGGCTCTTAAAAAATTCCGGAGACCTCGTCTTCTTATTTCTCTTTTGACCCATGGTATGATCTTGCTCCCGAATTAAAATTTTCCGCCGCGTCTTCCAGAAGTTTTATGCACAGCGCCCCGAAACCGATACCGGCCTCTTCGGCCGCTTTCGGAAAAAGGCTTCTCTCGGTCATCCCGGGTATCGTATTGACCTCGAGGACGAATATCTTCCCCGCCTTATCCAGCATCATATCGACCCTGGAGAACGATCTGCACCCGAGCGACCTGTGCGATCTTTCACCGAGCCGGCCGGCAAGCCCTGCAAGCTTCCCGTCTATCGGCGCGGGAACCAGATACCTGGTGGCCGGATCCCGATATTTAGCTTCGTAGTCGTATATCCCCCGGCTCGTAACTATCTCGATCACCGGAAGCGCCTTATCGCCGAGAACGCTTACGGTAAGCTCCCTGCCGCTGATATACTCTTCCACTAAAACTTTATCGCCGTAACCTAAAGCCGTGTTCACGGCTGCCTTAAAAGAAGTCTCGTCGGAGGCTACGGAAAGACCTATGCTGGAGCCTTCGAATTGAGGCTTAACGACGACCGGCCATCCCGTTAAGTTAGCGGGCTTTGCGCCGATATAAAAATTGGGGCACTCATTTTTTATCTTTGAAGTGCTGCGTAAAAATGGGTGTCCCCATTTTTTACCTTTTTCCAGTACGGCATATTCCGGAAACGGGATCCCGCACTTCCGGAATACATCCTTAGCGGCTATCTTATCGAACGCCAGCCTCGAGGCTCGAGCGCCGGAGCCCGTGTAAGGCAGGCCCATCTCTTCCAGTACGCGCTGTACGGTGCCGTCCTCGCCGAATCTTCCGTGCAGAGCTATGAAAGCAATATCAATCGCGCCGGAGCCGATTATATCATAAATATCGTTTTTTACATCGAGCAAAATCACATCGCAGCCCTCTTTAAGAAGGGCCTCGTACACGGCCCTGCCGGATTTGAGGCTTATATCACGTTCATTCGACGGTCCGCCGGCCAAAACTCCGATCTTACCGAACTTTTCTACGGACTGTGAACTACGGACTATGGACTTTTTCATGGTTCGACTCGTTTTAGAAAAAAAAGAAAAGGGGTCAAAGAAAAGGGGTCAGGCACTTCTTTTTAAGAAGTCTTAATAACAGGTGCCTGACCCCTTTTCCCTTTACCATTCATATCACCTTTATCTCCATCTCAAGATCTATGCCGTAATTTTCTTTAACGGCCCCCTTTATCATATCCACGAGCGAAAGCACGTCCTTACAGGTCGCGTCCTTCCTGTTGACTATAAAGTTCGCGTGTTTGCCGGAGACCTCCG
>CAZYZC010000033.1:3360-7265 GCA_964650985.1 uncultured Planctomycetia bacterium
CAGGTCGCGTCCTTCCTGTTGACTATAAAGTTCGCGTGTTTGCCGGAGACCTCCGCGCCGCCGACCCTTTTCCCCTTCAGCCCCAGCATATCTATCATCTGTCCGCAGGTGAACTGGAAATCCGAGGGATTTTTGAACGCGCATCCGGCGCTCGGTACGTCAAGAGCCTGTTTCGTCCTCTTCATGTTCAGGAAGTGCGAAGAGTTCAACCGCAATATCTCTTTATCGCTCTTTATAAGCCTGATGGAGGCTTCCAGTATTATGTAGCGCTCCAGGTTTGAGCGCCTGTACCCGAACTCTATATCTTCTTTCTTAATGGTCTTTATGACGCCGTCGCGGCCCATCGCCTTTATCGACGTGACGAACTCCCCGATATTCCTGTATATGGGATTCGAGTAGCCTCCGGCGTTCATGAATATCGCGCCGCCAACCGTCCCCGGTATACCCACCAGCGACTCCAATCCGCCCAGGCCTCTGGAGCAAACGGCGCGGACCAGTCCGCTTAAAGGGTGCCCTGCTCCGACACTGACATTGACCCCGCTAATCTTAAGTTTTTTAAACGAGGCTGATGCCAAAGATATTATCATGCCCCTGAAGCCGGAATCCCCGACGAGAAGGTTCGACCCGTTGCCTATGACGAAGAATGGCATCCTGTTCTTCTTCGCGTATCCGACCAGACAGCTTAAATCCCGGGCGTCAAGCGGCTCGGCCCATATATCCGCCGGCCCGCCTATCTTAAGCGACGTGTGTCTCTTGAGAAGGTCTCCGGAAGATACCCTGCCCCTTGTAAGCTTCTTTAACTCCCTGACTTTTTCTACCAGCTTACGGTCTTCACCGCTCATTCTGCCGGCAAGGTCATCGGCGACCTTCTTTATATCTCCGGCCCCGAGCACAAGTATGATGTCTCCGGGCCGGGAGATCTTTTCAATATGATCGGCTATATCCTCTTTTTTAAAGACGCTTACATCCTTCAGGCCGGACTTTATGACATTGTCGTACACGGTCTTTATGGTGATTCCTTTTATCGGTTTCTCGCTGGCGGGATATATATCCGTCAGGATGACTTTGTCGGCCCCCTTAAAACACCTGCCGAAAGCGCCGGCCAAAAACTTGGTCCTGGTATACCGGTGCGGCTGGAACACGGCTATTATCCGCCTCCCCTTCCATCCGGCGCAGGCGCCCAGCACCGCCCGTATCTCGGTTGGGTGGTGCGCGTAGTCGTCTATCAGCATGATGCCGTTATTCTCGCATCTGAGCTCGAACCTGCGCTTGGCTCCGCCGAAACCTTCAAGCGAGCCGGCTATTTCACCGAACTTCAGGCCGGCTTCGAGCCCCACGAGAACGGCGGCAAGGCCGTTCAATATATTGTGCCTTCCCGGAAGCCCAAGCTCTATCCTGCCTAAGTCCCTGCCTCTATATATACAATTGAATGCCGCCTTAAAGCCGTCGAGCGATACGAACCCGGCGCGCATATCGGCACTGCTTGAGAACCCGAAGCTCTTCAACCTGCTTCCTGATCCCTTCGCCATATTCTTAAGGACCGGATCGTCATAATTATAGAATAGCGTTCCGCCCTTCCTTATATTGCCTATGAAGGATTTGAAAGAGCGCTTTATCGCTTCCATATCCTTGTAGTGGTCGAGATGCTCCGGCTCTATGTTCGTTATTACGGCATAATAGGGCTTCAGATGCAGGAACGAGCCGTCGCTCTCATCGGCCTCCGCCACCGTATAGGCGCCTTTTCCCGACTTCGCGTTCCCGGCAAACTCATCCACTTCACCGCCTATTATTACCGTAGGGTCGAGTCCGCACCTGTTGAGCATGACCGCTATGAGAGAGGTCGTAGTCGTCTTGCCGTGCGTGCCGGTGACGGCTATTCCCCTCTTCCTGTTAAATATGCTTCCCAGAACTTCCGCCCTATGGGAGATCTTTACTCCGCGCCTCTTTGCCTCCTCGATCTCGGGATTATCCCTGGATATAGAGGATGAATAGACGAGCATCGACGTTCCGTCGGGCAGGTTCGACGCCCTGTGGCCCTCGTATATCCTCGCCCCCATCCCCTGCAACTTTCGCGTTATATTATTCAATTCGCTGTCTGATCCGGAAACGGCGTATCCCGTCTCGGCCAGAATATGCGCCACGCCGCTCATGCCTATACCGCCTATACCCGTAAAGTGGACCGCTTTCCTGTTGATCGCCATTATATTACTTTAAACCTCCGGTAACTATGTCCGCCAGGCTGTCGGAAGCGCGCGGAGCGCTCATCTTCTTTGCCGCCTCTCCCAGCGCCTTTAATTTAGCCTGATCCTTTATAAGCCCTTCTATTGTATCCTTAAAGAACGGGCCCGACAGGTCCTTTTCCTCTACCGCTATCGCGCCTCCTCTCGATGAAAAAGCGCGGGCGTTCTCGAGCTGGTGGCTCATCGCGTAAGGATAGGGCACGGCTATCATCGCCTTTCCGAAGTGCGCGATCTCGAAAAGCGCCGAGGACCCGGCTCTGGTCACGATGAGATCCGCCGCCGCGTAAGCGTCCTCTATCCTGTCTATAAAAGAGTAGACGCGCGCCGCGAAAGCGCCGGGGGGGGCGATTTTCGCGTATTCCGCGGCGGCCCACTCGTAATCTTTGGCGCCGGTCAGGTGTATTATCTGCAGGCCCGCCCTGACGGGGCCATCGATCTGCGATACGGATCGGACGAAGTTCTTGTTTAAAACGTGCGCCCCCTGGCTTCCTCCTATAACGAGCACGGTGAACTTCGCGCCGTCCAACCCGAAACTGTTTAAGGCCGCCGGCTTCTCCGGCTTAAGATCCCCGGTCCTTATAGGGTTACCTGTCAGAAAAAACTTTTTCCCGATCCCTGCGGGAACATGACCGATGGTCTCTTCAAAGCTCACGGCCACCTTATCGGCGAGCGAGAATAGCATCTTATTCGCCCTGCCGGGCACTACATTCTGCTCGTGCACGACCGTAGGCACCCGGAGCAGCCAAGCGGACAGCACCACGGGAAAAGATACATACCCTCCGAATCCTACACAGCATGTAGGCCTGTAACGGGCCGTTATCAATAGCGCCTTGACCGAGTCCAAAAAGAACCTTACGAGGAACGGCAGTACAGCGGCCGACATCCTGTACGGCAGCTTGTTTGCCGACAGGAGCGAGAAGACGACCCCCTCTTTTTCGAATATCCGCCGGTCGATGGCCTTATCCGAACCCACAAACTTTATATCGCATGGCCCGCGGGCTGCCAGCGCCCTTTTCAAGGCTATCGCGGGAAATATATGGCCGCCCGATCCGCCGGCCGCTATCAGTATTTTGATCCCGGCGGAGACACGGGGCTTACTTTGGTCTATAGCAGGGCTCATTCGCACGACTCGCAGGTTTTCGCGATATTGAAAAGCAGGCCTATGGCCATAAGATGAAATACAAGCCCGCTGCCGCCGTAGCTTATAAAAGGAAGCGGCAGCCCTTTTGTCGGAAGCGCGCCGGCGGTCACTCCTATATTTATCATCGCCTCGATACCTACCAGCGACACTATCCCCAGGCCCATCAGCCTTTCAAAGGTCCCGGCCGATTTAAATACGATCTTCATCCCAAGCCACACGAATATCCCGAAGAGCATGACGACAGACGCCGTACCTATAAAACCGAGCTCCTCCCCTATTATCGAGAATATGAAATCCGTATGGGAAGCCGGCAGATAGAATAACTTCTGCCTCGACTGGCCCAGCCCCACGCCTATTAATCCTCCGGAACCGAGCGCCACGAAGGATTGTATTATCTGAAAACCGGCCCCTCTCTTATCGGCCCATGGATTGAGGAACATCATCATGCGTTTCCGCCTGTAGGCGACCCTGAACAGAAGCGCGTAGAGCACCGGAAGGCTGGCTAAAAATGACGCCCATATATA